>CALCOW010000207.1 GCA_937899935.1 uncultured Phycisphaerae bacterium | reverse complement strand
CATGGGGGCGCTTGGGTTGGCTATCGCGCTGAAATGATCCGCTTTCCACAACAACATTTTTCCGTGATTTGTTTCTCGAATGCTGCTAACTGTTCACCAACAACCCTCTGCTATGCCGTTGCCGACCTCTGCCTCGCAGATATGTATCCAAAAGAACGAGCGGAAGACGCAACAGATACAGACGCACAAAGTAGTGAGGATGATAGAAAACCAACACGCGCCAAACAGAACGATGCAGATCTCTCGCCAAAGCAACTGAGTCATTATGTAGGACGTTACTACAGTGAAGAGTTAGACATGTTCTGCGATATTGAACTAAACAACAAAGTGCTAGCGATGGTCGCTGGCGGTGATTCGTTTGACCTTCGTGCAACAACCATTGGCCAGTTTCGCGGCGCTTTTAATACAAGACTTGACTTTCAATCACTTGATGGTGCGATCATCGGTTTTCTTTTTGAGCAGAATGATCTCAGTGGCATCGAGTTCGAACGAATGAAGAAACATCTTTCTGATTAAGCGTCCATAAGGGATTTAGGTAGAAGGAAGTAAAATGCCTCGATGCGACTGGTGTGGCGATGATCCGATCTATGTCGCCTATCACGACAAGGAATGGGGCGTACCTGAACACCGCGATCGAGCACTCTACGAAAAGCTTTGTCTGGATGGATTCCAAGCCGGGCTTTCATGGATCATTGTTCTCAAAAAACGCAAGCGTTTGCGCCTGGCATTTGACAACTTCAACCCTGAAAAAGTGGCACGGTTTGGTGCCCGTGAGATCAACCGGCTTTTAAAAGATGCCAGCATTATTCGAAGTCGGGCGAAGATCCAAGCGACCATTGGTAATGCCCAAGCATGGCTCGCGATCATGGAATCAGGACGTGGTTCGTTCAATGATTTTCTTTGGAAGCACGTCGATAGATCACCGATCGTCAATCACCGAAAGCCAACCCAATCATGCGCCACCCAAACACGTCAGAGTCGAGCAATGGCCAAAGATCTTAAGCAACACGGCTTTAAGTTTGTAGGACCAACTATCTGTTATGCATTCATGCAAGCGGTGGGCATGGTCAATGACCACGCTATAAACTGCCCAAGGCACAAACAGGTACAAATGCTTTACGACAAGTAATCACCATCAATAGTTTAGCGAAGCAATGAGTTCTTTTACTCAGTGTGGAAGTGCCACGGTCTTACCACACTCAGTACAAACTTCTGTTTCCATGGTGAGAGCTCGATAGCCACAATGCACACAAATCGGTATATCAAATTCACGGATGTGTGCTCTGGCAAATTTGCGATATTTCACTGCTGCCAACAAGCCAAATGGCACCGCCAAGAATGCCAAGCCAAAGACAACAAACACACTGATGTCTAATTTTGGTGTGGGGTCGCCCACGATGAATAAAAGAAAACACGCCAGTAGTGCCAGCGGAGGAAGAAAAATTCCCAGCAGCGCTTGAACAAACCGTCCCATACATCGGTGCTCAACCAATTTTCGTGCCTTCCGATCAGGCAATAAGTCAAGCTCAGGTACATCAAGTAAAGGTATTTTCATTGGTGCTGGTCATTGTACAGCCGCCAATCATCTAAGATCAATCTTCTGGTTGACCAGGCCTGTTGTTCACACCTTAATGAGCTAATCCACACCACGATCTAAAAGACGGTATTGCACCGCTTCGGTAATGTGATGTTTACGAATCACTGATGAAGATTCCATATCCGCAATGGTGCGACCAAGACGTCTGATTTTGTCATAGGCTCGCGCACTCAGCCCAAGGGATGTCACTGACTGTTTAAGCAGCTCTTGAGCATCACCATCCAGCACCGCCATCTTGTCAAGCTGCAGTCCACTGAGATAACCGTTTCGGATTGGCCCCTGTCTGTTGTGTTGAAAGGCCCGTGCTTCTTCCACCCTGCTCTTTAATTGCTGGGTACTGGTGCCCGTACACCTTGAGATCAGTTCACTGATCGGAACTTCAGGTACTTCCACATGCACGTCGATACGGTCAACTATTGGGCCCGATATCCTTCGCCTCGTAGTGGCGGAAACACCCCCAGCATTGTTGTGATAACCATGAGTACTTGGATTGATCGCTGCAACCAACATAAAACGAGCAGGAAAGCGCACCGTACCCTGGGCTCGGGCAATCGTCACATTCCCATCTTCAAGAGGTTGGCGAAGTGTCTCAAGTACGTCTCTACTAAACTCTGGCATCTCATCAAGAAAGAGCACTCCGTGATGAGCGAGGCTCACGTCTCCAGGTCGAGGCGTTGGTCCACCACCGACAATCGCAGGACCAGACGCAGTGTGATGAGGCGCACGCACTGGTCGCTTAAGCATCACTTGGTGATCTCGTGGTAAGGACCCCGCCGACGAATAGATGCGAGTTACTTCGAGCGCCTCGTCAGCTGTGAGGGGCGCAAGAATCCCTGGCAGCGCCTTGGCCATCATGGTTTTGCCTGTACCCGGTGGCCCGAGCATGAGAATATTATGCGCCCCGGCAGCAGCCACCGTCATCGCCCGCTTGGCTGGTTCTTGCCCACGGACCTGAGCAAAATCGACCTCGGGTTTTTCTTCAGACAGGACTGATCGCAGATCGATTTTCGGATGACATTTCAACGGTATGGTTTGATTGAAAATGGCCACGACATCGCTTAGATGGTTGACGGCAAGCACATCGACTTCATTGACCAGTGCTGCCTCATTCGCATTGGCTTGAGGCACAATGACACCACGAAATCCCAGTCGTCGGGCCAGCAGCGAAAGTCCAACAGCCCCGTTTATCGATCTGACTCGGCCATCCAGCGCCAATTCACCCGCAAAGAGATATTGATCAGGAACTGGTTGAACCTCACGAGCGATACAAGATTGATCATTCGTCTCAAGCGGAAGCTCTCTTTTGATGATGGTGCCATCAGCGATCAATAATGCCGTAGCAATAGCGAGGTCATACACTGGACCTTCTTTACGCAAATCTGCTGGCGCCAAGTTGATAGTGACACGATTCGCTGGATAGCGGTATCCGCTGTTGAGTATCGCCGTGCGAACCCGCTCGGTTGCTTCACGCACAGCAGCATCAGGTAAACCGACAATGGTGGTACGAGGCAACCCTTGATTGTTAAGATCAATTTCGATCTCACAAAGCAGTGGTTCGATGCCTTGAAGTACGAAACTATGCACACGGCTGATCACACTCCAGATCCTAAGTGCCCTTAACCAACTCGTCGGATTTTCAGCGCAAAGAATGAACTTGATGATTTCACATCAAGACAAAGAAACATGACTCCTTAATGGAAGCGCCGCTGATTTCAGCGATTCATCGAAAATCTCAACCGTCTGGGAGATTCGTTTCAACGTTCAGTTGGGCATCCGCCGCCGTCCATAGCTGCAGTCGCTCGACCAATCGCTCTCCCACTTCGACTTCTTCATCTGCGATGTCATCGGCACCTGCAGAACGAAGGACCTTCACGTATTTGGCATGCCGTGACCGACTCAGAATGTGCAAGTCGGGCACCATCGACCGAGCTTGGGCGACCACCTGTACCGCAATACGATAGTCGGGCACGGTGACGACCAAAGCCGCAGCACGTTCCAGATCGACGTACTCCAAAATCTCCCGGTGCTGGGCCACACCAACGACGGCGGCAATCCCATCATCTTGAATCGATGCAACCGTCTGAGCATTCATTTCAATAACAACTGGCACGCGCTTCGCGTCACGCACCGCTTGAACAACCGCTCGGCCAGCAGGTCCATAACCAACAACGATAACATGGTCTGACCAGCGAGCGTCTTTACCTTCACCGGTCGGAGAAGTTGGAGCCCCAATACCTAACTCGCTTAAGATTTTGGTCAACTTACTTCCGATTGGTCGAGCATAGCTGACTAACACCGGTGCAATTAAGAGTGTTAAGAAGGTCACCACAATAATCTGCCGACCAATGTTGTCATTCAGGAGACCAGAGGTCACTGCGGCGCCACCAAGTACAAAAGAGAATTCACCAATTTGAGCGAGGCAAAGGCCTGATGCCCAAGACACCTGATCGGGACGGTGCAGTAAACGCAAAATCAGATACATAATGAGTGTCTTGCCAACAATCACCACTAAGGCGCAAACGATAACCATTACGATCATCGTTGGTGTGCCAAGTTGCGACACATCGATGAGCATGCCCACTGATGCGAAAAAAAGCGTCAGTAGAATCGCCTTGAGTGGTGCGATGTCAGCTCGAATCTGATGTGCGAATGGTGAACCCGCAAGCAGCAGTCCCGCAATAAATGCACCGAGCGCAGGAGATAGTCCTAAGTAGTTGGCAAGCCAAGTGGCTGTAAAACAGGCAACAACCGCCAGCAAGATGGCTGATTCACGACTCCTTGTTAATACCGTCATACTCAATAAGCGGGGCATTAAAAATATACAGAGCAACGCGGCAACAGCCACCAGTGCTACTCCATTGCCAAACAGCTTTGCGACCGACCAAGCGGTTTCACCAAAACTGCCGCCCATACCCAATAGAGAGATCAATAAGAGTAAAGGTACGGTCGCAATGTCTTGAATCAACAGCACACCAAAGACCGTTCGCCCATGCGCTGAATCGAGTTCAGAACGACTCTCCAGGATGCGCGCCACCGTTGCTGTTGAACTCAGTGCGGCTACCGCGCCAATTGCCAACGCGCCACCTGCTGGCACACCGATCAACCAGGCAATAACTCCTGCAAGTGCCAGCGTACCAACTACCTGAAAGCTACCAATAATAGCCGTCAGCCAACCGAAAGCGCGCAACCGATCGACCGTCACTTCCAACCCAATGGTGAATAAAAGTAATGCAACACCAAGTTCAGCAGTGTGACTAATCTCACTGCTATGGCCATCGATAAGACCCGTAACACTCGGACCCAAAAGAATGCCCGCGACCAGATACCCGACAATGGCACTCAGACCAATGCGTTCGAACACCAGCCCAGCAAGCAAGGCTGTGCCAAGCAGCAGAACGACATCCCCAACCACATGCCACATGCCCATCAGATGGGTTCCTTCATTAGCGGGTCATGAACTATCCAATGCCAGACTACTCGAAGCGCCGATCACGTGCTTGCCTGGCAACACTGATCAGGATGAAGATGATGACTTCGATAATCCAGCTGCGACTTCAGCAGCATGTGAAGCTTCACCATCCTCCATGTTGCCGACAGGGGTTTTTTGTTGCTCCTCAGGCGGAACCTCCCAATATGGGATATCAGCAATCCCTGGCCGCGGGTAACGTCCACGACTACGTCGCCGAAGCTCAGCACGTAATTCCAGTCGCATGACTTCGAGTTCGCGGCGGATCATATCAAGCGCTTCGTCACGATCCATTGCATCAAGTTCTGACCATTCAATAATCCGACCCACACGGGTCATAATGCGGCCACGAAGGTATGGCTTACTGCGCGTACGAGGCCAGGCATCAGCGGCACCTTCGACAGCCACCAGCTGAATTGGTGCTTTGGACTTCTTTGCTAGCATCAGGGCTCCACGCATAAATGGACCAAGGCGCCCATCAACTGAACGACCACCCTCTGGATAGAGACATACACAGCCACCGCCCTTAAGTTCGTCAAGCGATATACGCATCGTCTGCCTATCGCCACCCTTACCCGCGATTGGAATGACGCCGAAAATCTTCATGCAAAAGGCTAACAATTTATTTGTGAAGAGACTCTTGCGGGTCAGAAATATCACTGGACGATCCCAAACGGTCATTCCAACAGCCGGTACATCTAAAAATGATTGGTGATTCGCGACAAAAATCAATGGTCCAGTGCGAGGTATTTGCCGAAGGTTTGTTCTCTTAATTCGATAAAACAAAATATAAAAAAATAACACGAAGCGTGGAACAATGGTCCAATTCCAGAAAACATTCCAACGTGTTCTCGTTGGGCACCTTCGTTTGAATTGAAAGATCTTAAAAAACATCAGGTCAACCTACGACCGATCTAAAACAGCTCGTGATTCTTTCTCAAGCACATCGACCACTTCCGCAAGTGAAAGCTTACTTGTATCAACAATAATGGCACCTGGCGGACACCTTAACGGTGCTTCCGTACGTGATGTATCAATTTGATCACGAGATTCTATATTTTCTCGAATAGCTGACTCAGAGATGGGCTTCCCTGCCTCCTCCATTTGGTGAGCTCTGCGTTTAACTCGCACACCAACATCAGCAGCCAAGAAAAAACGTGCGGTGGCGTTTGGAAAGACGACTGATCCTTGATCACGTCCTTCTGTGACCAGCCCTGGATGTGCCGTAGCGATATCACGTTGGCGTTCGACCATGACATCTCGAATAGCTTTATGGGCTGAGACGATAGAAACTGCTGAACTTACATCGAGCTCGCGAATGCGATCACTGACATCTCGATCACCAATACAAATACGGGGAGGTTGCTGTGTCCAATCAAAGCCAATATGAGCTTGCTCTATGGCCTGAGCTATAGCGCCACCATCTGTAATATCAATCTCTTGTTCGATAGCCACTAACGTGGCCGCTCTGTACATCGATCCAGTATCAAGCACTTCTAACCCAAGACGCGCGGCCAGTTGAGTAGCGGCACTAGTCTTACCCGTGCCTGCAGGTCCATCGATCGTAAGGATGACCCCTTGCGGATCTACCATGATTGAACACTTGCCAGAACTACGGCTGCTTACAGTCTTCTATAGCAGCGACAAGCATCTCCCTCGCTTTAATGATGTTCTTTACCGGATCGGCTGTTCCGACATACTCAATTGCAAGTGTATTAACAAAGCTGACGCTTACAATCGCTTCAACACAACTCTTTAGATCAACACCCTTGTGCTTACCTGCACGAGTAAACTCATTGACCGTTGCGTGAATAGCGCCTGCATAGGGAGCTAACTTCCGTAGTTCCTCGCTGGGTGATCCAGATTGATCAGCGTGACCAAATGTCGGCATCGCACCGATACGAAAGCCGCCAATGCGCTTAATCAAATCGGTCAACTGATCTGCTTCATCAGTCAAGCCTTTATAGGGAACGATCAACATGGTCAATTCTAGACGTTCGATCGTCGTCATAACATTCTTAAACATTTGAGCGGTCTGCTGCAATGAAGATTCATCAGCTGCCGCCGAACAACGAACTGCGATCGCATTGCAGCCAAGTCGATTGGCTGCTGTGGCGAGTCTCGTAATCCGCTCTCGAACCACCTCATTATTGGTATCAGAAGACGAAATCTGAAGTTCGGTTTCATCTTCGAGCACCAAGCATGGGCACGCAGCTTTGTCAGCCTCGTCACGCAACTTATCGAGATCTGACAGTGACCAACCAGATAACATGCTGGCAGCAATATTGAGTCCCCGCAGATCGAGTTCACTAATGGCAAAAGCGGGTACCTCCAAGAGCGACATCCCTTGCGGGCCTTGGGTTTCACCAGGCTTTGTCAAGATTTTTTGCAATGAAGATGTAGCTAACGTCAGTAGCATGGGAAAATGGGAGTCCTATCCAGTAACGCTCTTGTTGTTCCAAATACGAGTCTATCGGACAAGAGGAATGCAGCAAGTTTAGACAACATTGGGTTCAAGGGCGATGGCATACTCTTTGGCTGCCCAAGGCGTCCATCCGCTTACCTGTGAAGCTCATAGCTAGAGAAAGCGCCGGCCCGAAGGCCGACGCTTTCCGGAGGGGAGAAAATCTCACCAGTCGTCGCTGCGTTGCCAGCACTCAAAGTTGGTCATTCTGGCAAAATGACGAAGCAGACACTGACCCGGATTGCTCCGGATTCGAGTCCGCGCATCATACGACTCTCACGATGTTTCTGCTGGCTGTGGCTGGTCATGGTGATGGCTGCTCTCAGGGCTGGCCAGAAACCTCCATCCCAGTGCCCCAATGCCAATCACGAGCCCATGATTCAATCTCTATTCAGCCAAGACATGATGATTTCCACTGCATCAAGGCAGTTTCTTCGGAGTAAACCATGGACCCAGTCGCCCAGAGCGGTATGATGCCTCCCCCTGGCAACATGGTTGCCTCAATCAGAATCCCGAGCATCCGCTCAAGACCCCTGGGAGCTTGTAAGAGATGACCGATGCCAACCAACGCCGATATACCACAACGCATGAGTGGTTTCAGCAGGCCGAAGATGGTGTGACTGTCGGCCTAACGGCCTATGCGGTGAATGAGCTCACCGATATCACCTATGTGGAGATGCGTGACCAAGGCACGAAAATCACCGCAGGCGATGTGGTTGGAGAAGTCGAATCAGTTAAAACGACAAGTGATATTTACTCCGCACTCACCGGCGAAATTGTTCAAATCAACGAGGCCGTGGCAGATGATCCTTCATTGATCAACAGTGACCCATACGGTCAAGGTTGGTTGATTCGGATCAAGTCTGACAATGTAGATGTGCTTGATGAGCTCATGAGCGAAGCTGAGTACGCTGAGAAGTATCCGGTTGAGTGAAAACCGCAGACAAAATAGCGGAATGCAATCTACGTCCAGCGGCATCTCACTAACAGATGTTCATAAACGCTATCGCACTGGACAACTCGACGTCCAAGCATTGCGAGGCCTAAATCTTGAGATTCAGGAGCCTGGTTTCTATGGAATCATGGGCCCCTCTGGAAGCGGCAAGTCTACCCTTCTCCATTTGCTGGCTGCGCTGGATCGGCCTGATCAAGGTCAAATTCGAGTCAATGGTTTTCAGTTAAATGAGATGTCCGAGTCACAACTCACACTCTTTCGCCGCAATCAAATTGGCATCATTTTCCAACAGTTCAATCTTATTGCAACGCTGACCGCGATCGAAAACGTAACGCTTCCGGCCATGCTTGCTGGCATGAGAAAGAAAGAGCGACTGGCACGAGGCCGAGAATTATTAGATCAACTCGACCTTCTCAACCGAGCCGATCACCGACCCGATGCACTATCGGGTGGACAGCAGCAGCGAGTGGCTATTGCGCGAGCGCTCCTCTTCAATCCTTCAGTACTCTATGCAGACGAACCAACAGGTAACTTGGACTCTGCTTCAAGTGCACAACTATGGGCTTTACTGAGCCACCTTGCAGAATCACGCGATCTTACAGTGTTGATGGTGACACATGAACCGGAGGCGGCTTCGCACTGTCGTCAACTTTTCCTGCTGCGCGATGGCATCATTGACTCGAATCCAAAAACCGATGAAATGGATCCTGCCGAGCTTCTGGCTCGGACTCAACATCATCCGGGCCCGGTGGGTACGTAGTCTACTACTCACACTTGTGGTACTTCTGGCAGCCAGTCTGGTTGTTGGTATTTCATGTGGTGTTGCGTCGGTGCAAACAAGCCTCACTGATGGCTTAGCGCGCATGATCGGATCAGCCGATGCACGCGTTATTCATCAGATGACCGGTGGCGTTCCATGGAAAGTCCGACAGGAGATTGATCAGTGGCCGGGCGTTGCTGCCACGTATGCGCGCTCACGTCTCGCCGTGGAACTTGCAGCTACAGATGGGTTTACTTTTGCTCCCGATTCCGAAGAGGTAGGGCGCACCTATGCAATGGTCGATGGTTATGAATTGGATATAGATACGGCGGTTTCAAAGGCTATTGTGACTCATGGACGGCGGCCAAAACAGCAACGTGAGGTCATGATTGATGCTGCTTCTGCAGAACTCCTACCAGTTCGCCTGGGACAGCGATTGCTCCTCCGCCAGCGAGGGGGC
>CALCOW010000206.1 GCA_937899935.1 uncultured Phycisphaerae bacterium | reverse complement strand
CGAATCTGACTACTACGCCCGAATTGAGCGGATTATTGCGAATCGGATCGTGAGCTACTTGCTCGTGGCCTATGCACCAGCTTCTTCTTCTAGCGGTTGACCTTTAAGTGTCAGTCTTGCTGGATGTCCAAACCAAGCATTTGAATCACGCCCACTGTATTTCTCTTCTAAGACTGCTACGACTTCACTCATGGTCTGATCGGCGGCAATCCATCCATTATTAAGATCCGGAAAGTCATGGCGACAATTCTCGCACTTTGCTTCAGATGAAAACCGAATAGGGCACCAAAACGACTCAACGTTTCTCAATATCTCGGTCGCAAATGACCACACACCTGTCATCCAATCGCAGTACAGGCACCAAATGAGATCATGACCAACAAGGCCTCGAAACTTCTGACGTGACACATTGACCCATTCTCGCTGCTTATACTTTGGAAAGCGAACGAGAACGACAAGCAGCGGATACAACGTGAGCTCTGCAACTCTAGCAAACCAGAATATTGGTACCACGAGCGTCGTAACTAACAAAGCGGTGTAATTACGAAACCAGCCAACCTGGCTGTTGATGAACTTATATATACGCGGGCCACGCCTTGCCGCTGGATGCGCCAGTTCATGGAGTATCGTCCAACTCACTAATGCTAGAAACTCAGCAGCAATACCTGCAGCAATGCCACGCCAACCATCGATGATGCCACCGACAATGATTGGAGCAACCGTAAACCAGGTAATGGCGAGATCAAGCCCCGGCGCACAACAAAGCATCTCTGCCACCACTCTGAATAGCCTGAGACGGGCAATCAAGTGAAGTAGGCCTGCAGAAATCAAGAGAGCCAGATAAGAAATCACTAGGATCAATAGAAAAGTGTTCATGCCGTGCAGTGTAGCCGCTGGCAACATATTCGACTGTAGAGCCCTTTTTAAGAGAGGCTTTATCTAGATAAAATATCTACTTGACCCACCACAAAATGAATGAGACACCAATCATTTTTCTTAGATAACCGAGTCACTCAGCCTTTTAGACAAGTGCCTCTTTGAGCGCCTCGCTTAATTCAGCAGGGCCAAAAGGCTTCAGAATGACGTGCTCGCCTGGATCTGCTTTGCCGCCTTCTGATTCTGGATCATATCCAGTCATATAGACAATAGGAAAATCTGGATACCGCTGCCATACTAAGTGAGCCAGATCACGTCCACCGATGTTCGGCATTACTAGATCTGTCAGAATAATATCAAATTCATTGGTGTCCTGATCGAACAGAGCCAATGCCTGCTTTGCATCGCTTGCTGGTGTCACCTTCCATCCCACCGACTCTAGCATTGCTGTAACTGACTGCCGGACAAGTTGTTCATCTTCAACTAAGAGCACATGACCAAGTCCAACCGCCTTCGAGCTACGGGCTTCTCGCTTTATCCCGCTGAACTCACCTGCTATTTGGGGAAGAAAGATACTTATCTTTGTGCCCTCCCCTACGGTACTTTGCACATCAAGTGCTCCCTTGGTTCGTTGCACAATCCACCAGACAGTCGATAGACCGAGGCCCGTACCCTTGCCGGCCACCTTTGAAGTAAAGAAGGGCTCAAATATTTTCTGAATAGTGTCGTCGGTCATTCCACATCCGTAATCTTCGACCTCAATCACTTGCCATCGACCCGGTGAAAGCATTCCAGTCGTAACCGTTATTGGTTTCTTGATTTCTTTTCCATAGCACCTTAGTGAAATAACACCATTGGCGCTCATCGCATCACGTGAATTGAGACATAGATTTAGAAGCACTTGTTGTAGTGAGGCATCATCGGCCCATGTGCTACCAAGGCTTGGGCGGCACTCGATTTGCAACTCTATTTGTTCGCCTAATAAAGGTCTCATTATCTGATCAGCCTCATTAATAGCAGTCGCAATATCAACACAGCGAAATCGCAGAGACTGACCTCGGCCAAACGCCAGAAGACGCGCTGTCAACTCGCTTGCACGCTGACCAGCATCCAGAATATGCCTAATATGGCCTGCCCGCGGATCGTCAGTGTCAAGACCATCGAGAGCCAAAGACCCAAAACCTCTCACCGCCGTGAGGATGTTATTGAAGTCATGCGCAATACCGCCAGCAAGCTGTCCAATGGCTTCCATTTTTTGAGCCTGAACAATGGCTTGCTCAAGCTTCTCTCGTTCTCCTAGCTCACGCTCAAGTTGAATGTTCTTTGCTTCTAACTTTCCAGTTAAATCTCGCAACTGTTGCGTGAGACGACGAGACTCGAGAAGTCCGTTGTTTCTTGCCTGAAGCAAAATGAGCATATCGGCAATTCCAGCATGTGCAGGAAAGTCGCTTAGATCGAGGTGATGTTGTTGCAGTTCTTCGATATCCGTAATCCACGGATGACCCAAGAAGTAAATCAGGCGATGACCCGAAGATGCTGAAACAAAGAACTGACCACGAAGTCGCAAGGCATCTTCTGAATTGACATTCAGTAGGAAGATATCTCCACCGCGCGTCAAAATCTCCTCAAAAGTACGAATACCTTCAGGACGCTCGATGGAGATTGACTCGGCCAGTGACGTACCAAGTGTCATCCCTGGACACATTGACCGAAGTCTCTCAGCAACTTGTACGAGACATAGACTTTCATCACAGGCGAAAAAGAACGGGAACGCTCGCCTCAATATGTCTATTTGGTCCCTGTCGACGCTGGACATCGTTAGGTCTGCCCTGCGATGCGGCGATACTTCACATAGAAGACATCATGAGCATTTGATCCTTCACCTTCTCGACCCGATTCTACTTCAACTTCAGTCTCGAATCGGCGACCGAGACCGTGTAGCAGGCCTACCACCAGTGGAGCAAGTCCAGCTCGGCTCGAGAAATAGTGTAGGTGTAGAGAATCATCTGTCTCGTCGGTGACTGAGAAAGATGGTGGCTGAAGATTTGGAAAAGTCAATTTAACTCGGGCATGCATCTGGTCCAGGTTCGAAAGAAATTCTGGAAAGGTCTGGCCTGCTGTTTGCATGAGATGGCCATAGTTCTCGTCAGCAACATAATCGACCCAATACTCACCAAAGGCCTGCAAGACCTGCTCAGGCTCCAAACTTAACTCGCTTGATGCCGCTTGAACCAGAGCGTAGGTAATTGTGTCGTCATAATCATCCATAGCGATGAAGTCATCATCAGTAACTCCAGCTGCCAGGCGGATTCGTCGCCATGCATCCTCACCAAACTGGTCGAAAACTAGACCACGAACTGCTTTGTTGATCAGACCATACATACAATCTAGTCTCTATGGCTTGCTCTCTGGAACTGAATAGGCCGCCCACACATCACAATATAGTTGAGCCGCGCTACTCATTCAAAGTTCGAGCGATGAGAGAGTTCCTGGCTCTCTCATAATGCCCCTAGAGAGCACGTTACTGCGGATATGCCCTTGGTTGACACTCCACAAATACATCGATTAAGCAAACTGAAGTAAGAATCAGCAATTGATGAAGGAGGTCATCTTTTGAATAGTCGTTCATGCGGCGCCTGATAAAAGTTGTAATGAGCCTTGCTTGAATGATGTTTTAGACTGAATTCTGCCGATAGGTGCTAGACATGATGGCCGGCCATAGACTTCGAATCTTAACGACATACGCATTCATTGCTGCTGGATCATTCGCTGGAACTACAACCCTCGAAGCACCTGCTCGATATGCTCATATCGTGCCTCGACTACAACTCTCCGAAGGGCAGATGCTGAAGAATCTGCACTACGAAGGGAATAACATCGTCATGCGTGGCAAACGCACGCCAGGAGGCAATTTTGTCGATTCAGGGCAAACAGTTGCACTACGCTGGCAGCAAATCGCTCAGTCATGTCGTGGTGTTTTTGTCTTACGAGATTCGCTTTTCTCCCAGCAAGATCACCCTTACAAACAGCAATCTTATGCCCTCATGCTTCCACCGAGTTGGATCACCTCTGCGGCAACCACCGTCCAAGACGGTCGACCGCTCGTACCAATGAAAGTTTTCTTGGTTGAAGACGATCAAGCATGGGCCAATCTTGATTCTATCAATGCTCTCTTTGGCAGTTTTCCTCGCAGTGAAACGCTCTATAAACTTGCGATTTTACCGATTGATAAAGCCGCTCCAGAAGAAGCCACTCAAATCAGGAATGCAAGAACAGCACTCATTGCACTCGCCAAGGAAAGTCGAATGCTCGTGGATGCTGCCCATCTCGGTCCTCAAGTCATCATGCGTGTGGGCGCTGAGCGTATTAGCCTCGCAGACTGCACCTACTTTGGAACAGAGATACGTCGCAAGCACATCATTCCAATCTTTGTTGAGAATCCCACTCTCAAGGAACAGTCTGAGGGCAAGGGTGCGTATCCTCCGGGTCGATGGACCGATCCGCAAATTGCAAAGCAGGCTACGCAAATCATCTACCGACGACGGCTACGAGATGGCGATATTGCGATTGAGCGTTACGACCTGTCTACTGCGAGCGAAAGAAAACGAGCCATTACTCTCCTTGAAGGGCTCATACCTATCGGCGAAGAGCTCCCGACTATTGTCTGGCTTTGGGTGACCGGTCCTCTTGACAGTAACGGAAAGCTAAGCGGCCAAAATGCACTTCCATGGATTTCGACTTTCCGAAAAGAGCTCGTCCGCTCAAATGTTGATGGTCGCCGAATTGTCCTTCTCAGCAAACCATCAACCTTCATACCTTCTGGACCGCAACGTAAGTCCGTTTTTGAGGCGCAGGTAGATCTATTCAGCCAACAACATCTACCGATGAGTATTAATCTATCGACCCATGGACTTCTTCAATTACTCGAACCTTCATCTCCGCCGATAGCTGCAGGCCAGTAGAAAAGCACGCACAGAGGTATGAGTGTGCACACGGTACGGCAAGCCTGCTAAGAACATGGCCTACCAAAATCCAACAGGAAGATGCTAAAGTCACTAATGTTGACCACTCCATCACCGTTGAAATCTGCCGGTGACGCTCCGACTGTGCCAAATTCAACCAGGAATATAGAGAAATCTCCGACATCGATGACGCCACTGCCATCGAGATCCAAGGTGCAATGCGTCTGGACTTCATCAAAGATCGGATCATCGAAAGGATACTCTAGAAAAGCAATTAGTTGAGCGCGCTCAGTTCCCGTCATGGCGACAAAAGAATCTCGAGACTCTTGGCCTTCGCCACCATGCCAAAGGATGGCCTCTGAGAGTGATCGCGCTCGGCCATCATGTAAAAAGTTTGGTTGGGCGCCTCCTGAAAAAGGATCTGTGCATGTGTCTGGAGTTCCCAGTACATGCTTGACATAGCCCAGTGCCCATAAGGGCGGTGTACGCCATTCGCTACCAGATGCTCCGAAATGAGGACGATTATCCGCAAGATCTGGTCCCATATCATGCAACAGCAAGTCGGTGAACGCTTCAATACGCTGACCACGGAACCCCGCAATCGCATAGTCGTCTGAGGTCTGAAGGCTTGGTGTATGGCAGGTATGGCACTTCGCTCGCTTGAATAAGTGCATTCCTGCAATTGCATCTGGATTCTCATAATTGCGGCGTGGTGGAAGCGTCAACCCACGTATATACGCCTCGACAAGAGCGAGATCACTTTGACTAATTTCTGCAGCTGAATTCTGTGCCTCGTTGCAATCTTCATCATCTTCTCCACAGTCTTCGCGAGGGTAGATAGAAGACGTGAGACCAAGATCTTGATGGAAGGCCGCTGCTGTTTGTTGCAGCAGATTAGGTTGGTTGGCTTTCCAACCAAATCGCCCGAGTTGCATTGAATCAGTCAACTCGTCATACACCCAGTTTGGGCGCCCTGAGATTCCATCACCATTACTATCAGATTCATCAACCCGACTTAAAATGTCATCTTCACGGACAGCTTCTAGTAATCCAAGCCCGGCTAACATCGGCGCTATGCGTGGCGAAGCCTGCGCGACACCCTGGTAACCCGCGCTCCCATTAACATCTGGAATATTCTGGCCAATAGAACCAAAAGTCATTTCACTGTACTGATAGCTTGGCACTCGCAAGGAATAACTTTGCCCATCCGCAAACGTGCCTGATTGTTCAGTGTAGGTAACCCTCAATTGACCTTCGGGCTGTACACCTTCCGTCGCATCAGTATTAAGTTGATGCCCATAATATGGATGCGCTCTTGGCCCCCCTATCTCATCGGTGCCTGGAACAGATAGTTGCACGACCAGCGACTGCAAATCAACCCCTGGGTTGGGTGTGGCGCCTTTGCCGTCGAGCATATGACAGGAGATACAAGAAGCATTGTTGAATTTAGGACCAATTTCACCCGCGTCATAGACCGGACTCTGGGCCAGCACAAAACCGATAGGCCCTGAACAACAGTCAAAGTAGGTTGGCAAGTTCAGTAGCTCTCCATTGAGATGATTGGTTTCAAACTGCACTTTACCTGCCATAAACGCATTCAATTCCTCAATCGTCAGTCGCTGCGCATGTTGAGCGAAGCCAAATCGAGGACTGA
>CALCOW010000205.1 GCA_937899935.1 uncultured Phycisphaerae bacterium | reverse complement strand
GATCCACAGACAATCTCGACGCTGATTGACAAGAATGAGTGCTATGTTTTCTTCACGGAATATCCGGGTGGCAGCTGGCCCTCTGGTTCACTGGGCGTGCCTGTCAACCAACGTGCTTCTATCGCGACGGATAAGACGGTCTATCCACGCGGCGGCGTCGTTATGGTTGACACTGAAGCGGTCACCATAGATCGAAAAAAGGAACCACTGGTTCGCTTCATGCTCGATCAAGACACCGGCGGCGCTATCAAGGCACCGGGGCGGGCTGACATCTTTATGGGCATTGGACCAAGCGCAGAGGTTCTGGCTGGGGGGCAGTTTGCGGAAGGCAAGCTCTACTACTTCTTTTTGAAGCCCGACCGCATCGCAGAGTATGCCAACACGGATGAAACCCGCACCACTTCAGCCTACTAAAGTCACGCCACTTTAATCAGAATCACTGACTGCCAAATTCCAGTGGCCAAAAGTCCGATTTGGCCCAACCTGGCCAAACCCGCTGACGGGTCTCGGCAGCGCTGCTTGATGGACTTTTCAACTGAAGCGACTTTTGCTGACTCGCATGCACCCCGTCCAGACGGAGCCAAGTTTCACCGGTTCCAATACCGAGCACCCAGCCGAAAGCCAAGATAACAGCGAATCTCTTGACCGTACCGAGACTCAACTGATAGATCACCGGCGGTTCCAACACCCCACCACACTCCTGACAGAGATGATCATTGTTGTCATTGATTCCACTTCGCAAATGACCACATGCAGCGCAACACCCCTTTTTCCACCGATGTTGACGCCGAACATTCAAATCCCATGCCTCTGGCAACTCTACAAACACGATTGCCCAAAACAGTGGAATAAGCATAGAGCAAAGAGACTTCCCAAGATCACTAATCCAAACGCAAATTCATCACGCTCGCCATAACTTCTTGCCAGTAGATACATCAAAAACACATGCAAGCCAATGAGTAATGCCAGAAAGAGTCGGTACATGCTCGCGAACTTAAAGGCCATCACTCAGCCGGCCTTTCAGTGAATCCTAATGCAGACCAATGATCCTGAACCTGAGCAACAATGTCTGCATCCATTTCAATGAGTGGTGGCCACGGGCGCACCGGCTGGCCTGCTCTTGCATCACCTGGAACCTTGCATGTTGCATCAATGCCACATCGCTTAGCTTTTTGAATGAAGTCTCTCTGCGGATCAATATTCGCCGCCATATGGAAGAGCGACTCATCCAAATTCCTTAGGTCAACACGTCCATCGAGCACAATCAATAAATCACAGCCTCCAGCATCACCGATCGCAGAAAAAGCTTGCTCAATCGATTCGACGCCTTGCCCTGCACGGGTCTTCTCAATACTCGCGAGCACAATGCGACCTGATCCGGGTTGGAAATGATCAGCTTGATCTGACCATTGCAGCACCTGAATATCAACCCAATCTACGTCGGCACTCTTCAGTCGTTCGGTAACTTCTTCAGGATTGACTGTTTGAATCGATGGCCGATGCCCCTTCACTTCTTCACCTGGCCACTTTTTCGTCGCATCAATACCAACTTTTCCGCCAGCGGCCAAGCGCGCTGCGGCGTGATCAAGAATATCCAGTGGGCCAAGCACGCGTTCAAGATCACGATCCATGTCTGCGTGCTGCGCAATCGCCTGCAACACTGCGTTGAGATTATGCACATCAACACTATCATCCACCACAATAATGATCTTGGTCCACGCCATCTGACCGGCGCCCCAAATTGACTGCATCAGGCGCCGGGCCTGTAATGGGTAAGCTTTCTTCACACCAATTACTGCACAGTTGTGAAAACATCCAAAGAGTGGCAGATGGTAATCAGTGATATCAGGTACCAGCACCTGGAGCAGTGGCAAGAACACACGTTCTGTTGCTTTGCCAAGGTAGTAATCTTCTTGAGGCGGCGGACCAACAACAGTGGCGGGAAAAACTGCATTCTTCCGGTGTGTGACCGCGGTGACATCAACGATCGGATACCGATCTGGCATCGAGTAATACCCCGTATGGTCACCAAATGGCCCCTCAAAGACAGCTCCAGGGCCAAGTGGCTCACCACTCGATGGATCCCAATCAATCTCGCCACACTCTGTACTCACATAACCTTCAATAACTATTTCACTATTCGCTGGCACGCGAAGCGGAACGGTCTTGGCCGCCACCATTGGTATACGTCCACCATTAAGATAGCCAGCCATAAGCAACTCACTAATACCAGGTGGCAATGGCGCCGTAGCTGCATAGGGCATGACCGACTCACCACCAAAGCACAGAGCAATTGGCATTGGCTTTCCAAGTCGCTTCCAGCTACGCCAATGCGAGGCGCCATCGTGGTGCATATGCCAATGCATCGCCAGGTGCGTCGAATCAAGGAGCTGCGCTCGATACATGCCAATATTGTGACTTGATGGTCTTCGCGCATTTCGGTCGTCCGCGTGAATGGTGTGTATGCCTGCAAAAGTGATGAACCGGCCGTGGCCACCTGCTGTTCCAGCAGCCTGGGGCGTCATGTCAATCCCAACGGCCTGCGGATTGCCGTCCAAGGGCCAGCATTTCAAGATTGGCATTCTCGTGAGATCGACTTGGCCATCGCTTGTTCTTAGAACACACTCCTGGCAAACACCGCGACGAACACGCTTGGGTCCCAGACGAAGCAATGATAGAAATTGACGCGCTTTACCAATGAGATCGCCAACACTGGTCGGTCTTTCAGGACGGGTGAGTGCAGCGATCTTTTCCGCGATTGCTGCTAAACCACCATTGTTATAACAACCAAGTGCCCGCTCCATTCTTGCATAGGAACCAAACACGTTGATGGCCAACGGAAAATCTGATTCGATCACGTTGTCAAAGAGCAGCGCCTGCCCTCCTAGATTGGCATGGTCTGGATCAAATGCATGTGCATAGGCGCTTGGCTGC
>CALCOW010000204.1 GCA_937899935.1 uncultured Phycisphaerae bacterium | reverse complement strand
CGGATTCCTGGGGGCCGGAAAGACCACATTGCTCAACCACGTCCTGAACAACCGCCAGGGCTTACGAGTCGCCGTGATCGTCAATGACATGTCCGAAGTCAACATTGATGCTTCACTCATACGGGATGGTGGCGCCAAGCTGTCGCGCACCGATGAAAAAATGGTTGAGATGACCAATGGATGCATCTGCTGCACACTGCGGGAAGACTTGATGATCGAAGTTAATCGACTGGCGAGCGAAGATCGATTCGACCATCTCCTGATCGAGTCGACCGGTATCGGTGAACCCATGCCAGTGGCAGCAACGTTCTCTTTCAGAGACGAAGACGGCTTAAGTCTAAGCGATGTCGCCACCGTGGACACCATGGTCACCGTGGTAGATGCCGCTAATTTCCTCAGGGACTTCGACAGCCACCATAGTCTCAACGACCGCGCCATGGGCGTCAGCGAGCATGACGAGCGCACAATCGTCGATCTACTGACCGACCAGATTGAATTTGCGAATGTCATCGTGATCAACAAGTGTGATCTCGTGAATGATCCTGAAGCGGAACGACTCGAAGGAATCCTCCATCACCTCAACCCAGATGCTCGCATACTACGTGTCTCGCGTGGCAGCGTCGCTGTTTCCCAAATCGTTGGCACGGGACTCTACAACGAAGGTGTTGCTTGTCAGATGCCTGGCTGGGCCAAAGAACTCGAAGGCGACCATACGCCAGAGACCGAAGAATATGGAATTGGCAGCTTCGTCTATCGACGTCGTAAACCTTTTCATCCACAGCGTCTCACGGATGTGATCAACGGCGGCCTTGAAGGCGTCGTGCGTTCGAAGGGATATATTTGGATCGCCTCCCACCCGCGCTATTGTGGAATCTGGTCACAAGCCGGCGCGTCGCTGCAAATTGAAAGAGGCGGATACTGGTATGCCGCTGTGGAGCGGGAGCGCTGGCCGGAGGATCCCACAACTCAGGACTGGATCCAGCAAAATTGGGACGAAGCAGTCGGTGATTGCCGACAGGAAATCGTTTTCATCGGCGTCGCCATGGATCGAAGAAAAATCGAAACCGGTCTGGACGCCGCGATGCTCACTGACCAAGAGATGGCCGCTGGCCCAGAGCGCTGGTTGAGATTCGAAGATCCCTTGCTTTCTTGGGATTCCGAGGCCCAACATCTAGAAGGCGCGGGCAATTGATCCCCAATCGCTTCACGATGCCTCTGTCTGCGCCATCCGATTCGCTGCAAGCGCATGATGTATCCAGACCATGACACTGGATTGGCTGATCATCGGTGGTGGAATTCACGGCGTGCACATCGCCGCCCGCCTGATTGGTGAAGCGCAAATCGCCCCCGAGCGACTTCGCATCGTTGATCCGAGCGATCGGCTACTGGCACGATGGCGCAGCTGCACTGCGGCCACTGGAATGACCCACCTCCGTTCCGCATCAGTGCATCACCTTGGGATCGACCACGGGGCACTTCGCAATTTTGCTGGTAAGCAAAAGAGCCGCAAGCCCGGCATGTTCGCACTGCCCTATGCGCGCCCTTCCCTTTCACTTTTCAATTCCCACTGTGACCACATAGAAGAGACCTTCGGCCTTGCAGATCTACACATTAGGAATCGGGCCTTGAAGTGCTCAATCGAACAAGAGCGGGTGGAGGTCCAACTGGACAATGGATGTGAACTTGACACTCAGAATCTCGTACTTGCGATTGGTTCAAGTGAGCAGCCCAAGTGGCCCAAGTGGGCACCACAAAGCAACCCATATGTTCACCATATCTTCGAACCAGAGTTCGATGGATGGCCCTCTGGACACCAGACTGTCATGGTGGTTGGAGGCGGTATTTCCGAAGCGCATGTCGTGCTGCGCCTGGTTAAGGAAGGGCATCACGTCCATCTTGTCTCACGACACGCGCTGCGCCAAAATCAGTTCGACAGCGATCCCGCTTGGCTCGGCTGGAAATATACGGCGCACTTCAGCAGAGAGCAAAACCCCAAGCAACGACGCGAGATGATCACGAAGGCCCGTCACAGCGGTTCCGTCCCCCCAGAAGTTGCACGCTCGCTGCGCCGAGCAATCGCCAACAAGCAGCTTTGGTGGCATGAAGGCGAGATCAGTCAACTTGTGATACGAGACAATGGCATCCTGGCAAGCATCGAAACTGGCACTAACGTGTTTGCCGATCGCCTTCTACTCGCGACCGGCTTCGCATCGAAGCGGCCTGGCGGAGCGATGGTCGACGAACTTATTTCATCCGCATCGCTGGCCTGCGCGTGCTGTGGCTATCCGATCATTGATACGAAGCTTCGCTGGCATCCACGCATCTACGTCTCAGGCCCGCTGGCAGAACTTGAACTCGGTCCAGTGTCACGGAACATTGCCGGCGCGAGACGAGCCGGTGACAGAATTGTTGGAGCCGCTCTAAAAACAATCAAGGCGGAAGAGTAAACAGGGAAACTTAGTTCTCCTGAACTTACTTACCGATGCCCCGCTCCAGTCATTAACGTCCGGTGTGGAGCCGCCTACAGCAGGCCCGCGTTAGCATCAGCGCAGGTAACTTCGGGCCTTCTCTCGGAGACTCTTAGCTAGGTCCGGCCGTTGGAAGATGTCCATCTGCCAGGCGGGCACGGTCCCGGCAGCCTCGGCGCCGGGCGGCGGCGACAGTCGGACATTCTTCATACCACCTTCCGTCAAGTCCGCGCGCACTATTGCCACGCTTCGCTTTGTCTCGTGGTCGTAAAGTACGGTTTCCGCCACCAAAACTGAATTCCCGTCCGAACTCGGCGTTTGAATAGGCCGGACTCGGTCGTTCGAATCGCGGCACCCACTTTTTACCAAGCCCGGCCACACCGATGGGGTTTCGCGAATATCGTGTAAGCTCACCCTGAGATGCAATTCTTTCTTCCGCTCATTCTGATCTTGACGTTACTGACGGGATGTTCCTCAATGAACACAAGCCACGAGTCGTCAGACGATGCTGTCGCTGCGATGCGCGTCGTGACCTATAACATCAAGCATGGACGAGGTATGGACGGCACCATCGATCTCGAACGAACGGCTGCCACACTTGATACGCTCGATGCCGATATCATTGCCCTGCAGGAAGTCGACGATCAGGCGAGCCGAAGCGGCAGCGTTGATCAAGCCGCTTGGCTGGCCAAGCGACTCGGCATGCACGCCGCATACGGTGCATTCATGGACTTCCAGGGTGGACGCTACGGACTTGCGATTCTCTCGCGGACAGAGATCCAGTCCCACGAAACATGGCGACTGCCTGATGGCAATGAACCACGTGTCGCCTTGGCCGCACGCATCCTGACAGACTCAGGGAAGACGATCACCGCAATCGCGGTCCACTTTGACTGGGTCAAAAACGATGGCTACCGATTCGAACAGGCACGCGAGACCATCCGCCGGATCGAGGCGATTGAGACGCCCTGGATCATCTTCGGAGACTTCAACGACGTCCCGGGTTCACGTACGATGGTCGCCTTTGATCAGGTTGGCCGAAATGCCGCCAAATCTGCAGATACTGCGGCAACCTTTCCAGCAGACCAACCGGTGATCGAAATCGATTACATCATCACCGGACCAGCAGGCGCATGGATGCCGGCATCGGCGATGGTCATCCCTGAATCTCAAACATCCGATCACCGACCAGTGGTGGCGAAACTTCTTATCATCAAAAATGAGATGAAGAGTCTCACGAAATAAACTCTGAATGAACGGGCCGACTGGCAATGTCGTCTACTCGGCAACACCAAAGTAAGATCGATTGACCAGCCGAGGACCACATGACCCAGGCAACTTTCCAACACAACAGAATGCTGCTTTCAATCAGCAACGGGCCCAATACTCCCCGCTTGAAAAATACACATATCGCCATCATGGGCAGGCTGATCCTCATCATCATC
>CALCOW010000203.1 GCA_937899935.1 uncultured Phycisphaerae bacterium | reverse complement strand
GAACATCTCGATATGCGGATTTCGGTTTACCAGCTCTATCATCTGCTTAACCATATGAATCTATTCGGGCAGGCATATCTGGCTCAGACGCAACAACTATGCGATCGCCTGTTGAGGCATCTATGATCATGCTGACTCAGCCGTTGTTCTGGGCGAACTCTTGCATGAACTCGGCAAGCGCATCACAACCTTCTTTTGGGAAAGCATTGTAGATAGAGGCACGTAGGCCTCCAGCGCTGCGATGTCCCTTGAGTCCACTCATTTGCCTTTTGGAGGCTTCCTCAAGAAACATAGCGTCCATGCTTTCGCTCGGTGTTCGGAAGGTGATATTCATCAGGGAACGAGAAGATGGATGAGCGACGCCACTATAAAACCCTTCAGAATTATCAATC
Organism: uncultured Phycisphaerae bacterium; assembly: GCA_937899935.1. Lineage (GTDB taxonomy): Bacteria > Planctomycetota > Phycisphaerae > Phycisphaerales > SM1A02 > JAQWNP01. The sequence continues at coordinate 3,281 of CALCOW010000203.1, read as the reverse complement.
GCGTCATAGATCATTTGTGCCTTCGCAGTATTGCGCTGCTCAAGTGCCAGTAGGCCACCTTCTCGTAGTATCCACTTAAGGATCTGTCCGACTAAGTAGATGCCAAAAGTAGGAGGTGTATTGAAGCACGACTCTTTTTCTATGTGCGTTGCGTATTTAAAGATGGCCGGAATTTCTCTTTCGCAGCGTTCAGCAAAATCTTTGCGAATAATTGTAAGTACAGTGCCAGCAGGTCCAAGGTTTTTCTGGGCGCCTGCGTATATCAATGCATGGCTCTTGATGTCAACTGGTCGGCTGAAAATATCACTGCTCATGTCAGCGATTAGCGGCGTCTTTGAAGCAGGCGTGGCATGAAACTCAGTTCCAAAAATAGTATTGTTCGTGCAGTAATGGGTGTAGGCTGCGTCCTCAGTGAGACTGAGTTCATTAGAATCAGGTATTTGGCGATAGTTGTTGCGACTTCCGTCGAAAGCAACATTAACATTTCCAAAAAGCTTGGCATCCTTGATCGCTTTGGAGGCCCATACGCCTGTGTCGAGGTAATCTGCGGTCCCGTTCTCTGGCAGAAAGTTCATGGGCACCATGGAGAACTGTGTTGTGGCGCCGCCTTGTAGAAAAATAATGGCGTAATCATCGTCAATATCAGCTAATTTACGGCAGTCAATGTCAGCTTCAATAAGTACACGTTGGAAGTGATCGCCTCTATGGCTGTGTTCACAGATACCGATTCCAGATTCTTGGATATTCCACAGATCTGCTTGAGCTTGTTCAATTACAGGTTCTGGAATGATGGCTGGTCCGGCTGAAAAATTGAAGATGCGCCTATTCGCGGGCAATGACATAATGATCTGGGCTCCCTTTAAGTAAAACCTATCCAGCGATTATCGTGTGCTTAAAGTTCCAATCAACTCTTGGTTTGTCCTAGATTTCCGATCGTCACTTGGAGTATTTGATCGTTACTCCGAAGAGAATCGAGCTCTTGATCACCCAGTTGATCATCAAGTTGAATTCTGGCACACGCAGCGTGCCCGCCTTCATAAATAACGTTCTCCATTTCTTCGACGTTAATTCCTGCTTGTCCCAGCGTATAAAAAACATGAGCAAGAACACCAGGCTGATTGAGGTGTCGGACGGTGAGCAAAGTTGTTGCTGGCGTTGATGCGGCGCGATTGACACTATTGGGCACTATACCCTGATCAAGATAAGTGCAAACGACTCGCACGGCTTCTTCTGCAATTGCTAATTGTGCTTGATCGGTCGAAGCGCCGACGTGATGTGTGCCATAAACACCTGGAAGTGAAACCACCGTGTCTGTAAAATTGTCATCTCCAGCACCAGGTTCAGTGGCGAATACATCAAGTCCAGCACGAATACCTTTTTCCTGGATCGCTTTCTGCAGGGCTTTGTTGTCGATTACACTTCCCCGGCTGGTATTGACGATGGTTGCACCAGGACGCATAGCCTGAAAAAATTCATCATCGATGAGTTCAGCTGTTTCCGCATTGCCGGCGACATTGACACTGATGACATCTGACATCTTGGCCAGGTTCACGATATTGCTGCAATAACTTACGCCAAGATGATCAGCTTTATCTTCAGTGAGGTTTCTTGACCAAGCCAGAATACGCATTCCGAAGGCACGGCCTCGATCTGCAATCTCAACACCGATTCGACCGAGGCCAATAATGCCAAGCGTCCTTCCATAGAGACCAGCGGCTTTCGCATATTCCTTCTTTTTCCATATCCCTGCCCGTAAGTCTGCTGTTTGGTCGGGTACCCGTCGATCACAGCTTAAAATGAGAGCCCATGCTAATTCAGCAACAGCCACTGCGTTCTTGCCAGGGCAGTTGGCAACGAAGACGCCGCGATTGGAAGCCGCCGCGACGTCTATGTTGTCATAGCCGGCACCAGCTCGAACAATCAGGCTGAGTCGATTCGCGGTATTGATGGCGGCATCTGATACCTTCGTAGAGCGAACAATTAATATGTCAGGATCTTCCTCAGCGAGTGCGTCAGGAAGTGTGGTCGCGTCTAGATTTGGTGATGTAATCACCCGGCAACCAGCCTACTCGAGTGCTTGAATACCTGTTACCTCGAACTTGTCAGCAACCAGTACACACGCTCTCAATGCCGGCGTATTTTCTGCAGTCTTCCCCGTGTTCACGGTAGAGTCTTTTGTCGTACTCATGAGCATCAATCCTCAATGCACCTCATTGGTTTCTCAATATGTTAGCCAGTTGTTTGGGAATTGTGCGTGTTCATTCATCTGATGGGTCTTCTAATGAGTGCACAAGTAGGCCGCTTTTGAGTTTTGGTTCAAACCATGTTGATTTAGGGGGCATCATGAGATCAGCATCGGAGACGGCCAATAATTGTTCAATACTCGTTGGATAAAGGTTAAATGCAACAGCAGCTTCTTGGTCCTGAATCTGCCGCTCCATCGTCTTGCTGGCATCGTGCCCACCAACAAACTTAATCCGCTTGTCTGTTCGTGGATCCTCTATACCAAGTAGAGGTTTGAGAATTCGATCTTGTAGCAAAGCCACATCAAGGCCACTGATAGGATCTTGGGAGTCAATTGCTTGAGTGTCGAGATTTAGTTCGAACCACTGGTCCTCTAGCAATATGCAGATCTTGCCGCGATGAGTGGGGTGTGGGTCATTGGTTTTCGATAGGTTGCCTAACTCAGAGAGCGCTTCAATAAAAGCCGTTTTGCTATGTCCATTCAAATCGGTGACCGTTCGGTTGTAGGCAAGAATTTGCAGCTGACTTGCAGGGAAGAGCACGGTAAGAAACCAGTCACATTCATCGCTGTGGCAAGCACCTTGCTGCCGCAATTCCGTTCCAGCCCGTGCAGCAGATGCTGCGCGATGATGCCCATCCGCAACATAGGCAGATGCAATGGATCCAAAAGCAGCCACATAGGCCTTGGTATCTGAAACGGGCCAGACCGTGTGTGTGACACCATCTGGTGCATTAAAATGGAACAAGGGTCGATGGTTGACATCCTGATCGACCAGACCGTCTATTACGGTGGAGTCACGATAGGTTAGAAATACAGGCCCCGCATTTGCCTTGAGTGTGACAGTGTGCCGGGTACGGTCATCTTCTTTATCTGGACGGGTTCGCTCGTGTTTTTTGATCGTGTTGTTCCGGTAATCATCAACATGGCAGCAACAAACGACACCTGTTTGTACATGATGATCCTGTACTTGGCGATAGATAAAGAGCCCTGGTTTTGAATCCTGAACAAGCACTTCTTGACTGAGTAGTCTTTCCAG
>CALCOW010000202.1 GCA_937899935.1 uncultured Phycisphaerae bacterium | reverse complement strand
CATAGTTTTGTGGTGGTTCTTTGCCTTCGTCTTCTTTGCGCGCCCGAAAGCGGAAGATGCTGTAAAGCAGGACGCCCCAGACAAAAACAAAGATGATCGCAATGATGCCTAAAAGCAGGTAGTAGTAATCGCGAATTTCTCGAGCCGGACTGCCACCAGCCTGGAACATATTCTGCTCGATGGCGTTGGCGCCGGGTAAGTTCTCTTCGTACATCGCCGCCAGCGGATCGGGGTTTGCTGGGGCCGCGTCAGCGCCCATCATGACGCTCATGGTCATGATCAAAACCAAAAGAGCCGGTATCCCTAAGAACAGACTCGATGACGATGGCCGCGTTCCTGCAGTTGGCAAGAGCAGGAGGCTTCGTGATTTTTGCTGATTGCTGAAAGCAATCCCGGTTCGCATTGTCATTGCTGGGCAGTCTAAACCCGTCCTGAGATGGCTGCAAGGTAGCGAAAACGTTGATTGGGAGGCTCCGGTGGATCTCCGAGGACCATCGCATACACCAATCAGGCGGCTATCATGAGGTGGGTTGAGATCATCAGGCCATGTTCAAGGGAGATCAGCACATGTTTATGAGATATCTGAAGCCTTCTCACACAACGGCGCTCATCGCTGCCTTTGCGCTGGCCGGGATGCTCACGGCGGGTTGTCAAAATAGCAATAAAACGAAAACAGCACTTCCATCAGACTCACCTAAAGTGATGGTTGTTCATGTTGGGCAGACTTTCAAAATTTGGGCTAAGTCCAATCCCACAACGGGTTTCGAATGGCAACTGGCAACCCCATTGAACCCAGCCTTGCTACAAATGGAAGAGACTGGCTTCCAGGCACCGCCTCCACGGGACGGATTGCCACTGGTGGGGGCACCGGGCAGCCAGTGGTGGGAGTTGAAGGCCCTGAAACCTGGTGATGCGGTGATGCAGATCGCTTACCGCCGCAGTTGGGAGCGCGATCAGCCTCCAGCAGAGGCTCGAACGTATCAGATTAAGATTGAGCCTTAGGCGGTCGGAGCAAGCACTATTTAGTCATGAGGCCGCTGTCGCGGTGCTTGGGACCGAGGCCCGGCCGATTGAGTGATACTCAAATCCACTCTTTTGCATCAGCGCCGGGTCGAAGATGTTGCGCCCATCAAACAATATTGGGTCTTTCATCGCATTCAGCACCCGTTTGAGATCTGGAGTGCGGAATTCATTCCACTCGGTACTAAGAATGATGGCATGAGCCCCTTTGGCTGCCGCATACAGATCCTTGGCTTGTTCGACCTCGGGAAGGGTGGCTGCAAGATTGGGACCAGCCACGGGGTCGTAAGCGGTCACCGAAGCGCCAGCTGCAAGCGCTGCCTTCATCAGATCAATGGCAGGAGCCTCGCGAATGTCATCTGTTTGAGGTTTGAATGAGACACCCCAAAAGGCGAGTCTTTTTCCTTTTAGATCGCTGCCCATAACGGACTCGATTCGTTTCCAAAAACGCTGACGTTGTGCTTGATTCACTTCATGCACCGCGGTGTTTAGTTGGCAATGCCAGTCTTTGCCTTCGCCCATGCGCATGACCGCCAGTGTGTCTTTGGGAAAACAAGACCCGCCATAGCCAAGTCCTGGATAGAAAAACTGATTGCCGATGCGATGGTCGCTGCACATACCTTGGCGTACATTTGAGATATCAGCGCCGTAGAGTTCACAGAGATGCGCCATCTCATTAATGAAACTAATTTTGCAGGCAAGCATGGCGTTGGAGGCATACTTGACCATCTCTGATGAAGGAATGTCCATCATGAGAATTGGATGGCCCTGTCGCACAAAGGGTTGGTAGACGCGATTAAGAATTTTTTCAGCACGCGGATCTTCAATGCCACAGACCACGCGATCGGGTTTGGAAAAGTCGCTAATCGCATCGCCTTCTTTGAGAAATTCTGGATTATTGGCGATTAAGAAAGGTCGTTTGGTACAAGACTGAATGATCTCTTGCACTTGATGGGTGGTGCCAACTGGTACGGTGGACTTCACGACGATCAGTACCGGATCGTCGGAGGAGGGGTCACTTTCGAGGGCGGCGCCAATCGACCGGGCAACGGTGAAGATGGCCGACAAGTCAGAGCCACCATGCGCGTCGGTGGGTGTGCCAACGCAGATGAAGATGGCCTCGGCCTGGCGATACGCCTCTTCAGTATCGGTGGTGAAAGTGAGCCGCCTGCCATCAATGTTATGGGTGAGCATTTCGGCGAGGCCTGGTTCATAGATAGGCGACTCTCCGCGCTTGAGCTTCTCGATCTTTTCGGGATCAATATCAAGGCAGCAGACATCATTGCCAGACTCAGCTAGGCAGGCGCCCGTAACCAGGCCCACGTAGCCAGTTCCTACCATCGTTAGATGCATTTAATGTGCTCCTATAGAGAATCTGCCAACACACTACCGCACTCAAGTTCAAGTAGCCAGCGCTTGATTCTGAGGGGTCTATGGGCGCCGTCTTTCGTTGCGTGGGCGCCCATGTAGCCACCAAGGTATTGCCTGTTTCCATCTTGTGCGACCACCCGATGGCAGGGAACAATCACTGGAAGTGGATTGCGTCGCATGGCTGCTCCGACGGCACGGGCTTGGCTGGGGTGTCCTCCAGCCAAGGTCGCAAGTTGCGAATAGGTGACACACTGACCTCGGTCAACCAAGCGAAGCGCCGCCCAGCATTGATGGTAGAAGGCTGGGCCTTTGGGTGTTGGGATGCAATCAAAGGCGTGGTTGATATCAGAACCAGCGAAATAGGCTTCAAGCAATGTCGCGGTTGGCAACAGGTGCGTCTTGTCGGCAATCCATCGGACTGGAGGACACCAATCACGCTCGACCCACTGGGTCTGGAATTGAGCGGTGTTTGTCGCTTCGGATCGCGCGTAGGTGAGTACAAAAGGCCCTACAGCCGTTTGGAGGCATCGATACCAGGTCTTCATTTTGGCCAGCGTACTCACCCAAGGACGGTCAGGCCAAATGGTCAAAAAGTCAGCCGCTCTGGGTGGCGGCTACGTACTGTCGGCTGAGGCGGCGGGTAGGATATGAGCATGTCACACACCCTTCTTCAGCAGGATCTCAACATGCACGCCGCAGATGCAGCACTTGTCGAACTATTGGCCAAGAATGACTCCGATGTGGCCGAGCTGATGGCCCAAGAGGCGGTCCGTCAAGCAACCACCTTGGAACTTATTGCCTCAGAGAATCACGTTTCGGCGCCGGTAATGCGCGCCATGGGATCGTGGTTGACGAACAAATATGCTGAAGGGTATCCAGGCAAGCGCTATTACGGCGGCTGTGAGTTTCACGATCAAATCGAAGACATCGCGCGAGAACGAGCCAAGCAGTTGTTTAACTGCGGCTATGCGAATGTGCAGCCGCACAGTGGCGCGAATGCAAACGTGGCGGCCTTTATGGCCATGTGCGCGCCGGGTGACACCATTTTGAGTCTGCCGATTAAGTCCGGTGGTCATCTCAGTCATGGGCTCAAACCAAACTTCTCTGGAACCTTCTACAACATTGTGGACTATGACCTTGATCCAGAGTCCGAGTGCCTTGACTACGAGGCGATTGCAGAGAAAGCGCGGCAATGTCAGCCAAAGATGATTATTTGTGGTTACTCGGCCTATTCGCGCGTGATTGACTTTGCTCGTTTTCGTGAGATTGCTGATGAGGTGGGTGCCGTGCTCATGGCAGACATTGCGCACATTGCAGGATTGGTCGCTGCAGGAGTCCATCCATCACCATTCCCACATGCACATATCGTGACAACAACAACACATAAGACACTGCGAGGGCCGCGCGGTGGTTTGGTGCTTTGCGATGATCAGGACATTGCCACAAAAGTTGATCGAAAGGTCTTTCCTGGTTCACAAGGTGGGCCATTGATGCACATCATCGCCGCCAAAGCGATCGCGTTTAAAGAGGCTTTGGACCCTTCTTTTAAGATCTATAGCCAGCAGGTTATTGACAACGCTCAAGCATTAGCAGCTTCGTTGGTTGCACGGGGCTACCGACTGTGCAGTGGTGGAACAGACAATCATCTGATGTTGGTTGATCTTCAGCCGCGCAGTGCATCGCTAACCGGTGCTGATGCAGAATTGTGGCTTGAGAATGCGGGCATTATTGTCAATAAGAATGGCATTCCCAATGACCCAAGGCCACCAATGGTGACCAGTGGCTTGCGTCTTGGGACACCGGCCCTGACCTCACGTGGCATGGGTACCAAAGAAATGGAAACGGTTGCTGATCTGCTGGATCGTGTCATGCTGGCAAGTGGTGATGCAGAACTCACCGAAAAAGTGCGCGGCGAAGTCGCGACACTCTGCGCCGCATTCCCATTGCCGCATTAGTTCGTCTCTCTGTCTCGGTTTTATGGGGCTGCGGTGATGGACGGTTGGATCTGTCTCATCGATTCATAAACAGCGCCGCAAACCGCCGTTGCTAGGTTGAGGCTCCGCGCACGCGGGTCACTGATCATCGGAAGCGTTAAGCGTGCATCTTTGCCCCATTGTTGCTCGATCAGATGGTGTATCTCTGGCGGCACGCCAGCTGTTTCCTTTCCAAAGAGAAGATGGTCGCCAGATTTGATCGGTGCTTCCCACATTGGTCGTGTGGCATGCGTGGTGAGTAGCCAGAGTCGCTGTGGCTGGGTGTCTTTCAGATAGGCCTCGAAACTGGCGTGTTCGACACAATCAACAAGCGGCCAGTAGTCCAATCCCGCGCGACGGCGTGCTTTTTCCGTGAGCTCAAAACCAAGTGGGTGAATCAGGTGCAGTCGACAGCCGGTTGCCGCGCAGGTTCGGCCGATATTGCCCGTGTTATTGGGAATCTCAGGATTCAGCAGCACGATGTTGAGCCAGGTGTCTTGCATAGCAGCAGTCGGAATCAATTTAGTTGAGCTTGGCTGTTTGGGCCCCTGATCATGAGGCCAGCTAGATTTTTTACCAGGAATAACGAGGTATTGGGGGGTGGCGGGTATGAATTGGTGGCCATGACTGCGTGTGAGAAAGGGAGGGGCTTGCTATATTGACCGACTCGACGGTGAGATCAGTTGAGTTGGTTTTGGAGACTCGAGCTGCTTGAGCCTGCCGTCAAGTCGACCATTTGGCGGTGTGCAGCAGTCCCGGTGAACATAGACCCATCCTCTGCTACAGGATGACTTTAGGAGAGATCGCTTTCATGGCCAGTTATACCACTGCAGATATCCGCAACATTGCTTTGACCGGAACCAGTAGCGCTGGCAAAACCACGCTGACCGAGGTCTTGCTTGGTGAGGCAGGCGTCATTGGTCGCGTTGGCAAGATCGAGGAAGGTAATACCGTCACTGACTACAGTGATCTTGAGCATGAATTTGAATGTTCACTCGATACCGCGTTGGTGCACTTTGAGCATGCTGGTGTTCAAATCAACTTGATCGACACACCTGGCCGCCCCGACTTTATTGGCAAGGCCATTAGTTCGGTACCGGCTGTCGAGACGGTCGCGATCATGATTGATCCTTCAAAGAGTGTGGAGACCGTGACGCGGCGCATGATGAAAGTTTGCGAGCAGCGGAACCTTCCTCGCTTGCTCATTATTAACAAAATAGATCAGGTCGATGATCTTGATAGTGTGCTTGAGGCGATTCGTGAAACCTACGGTATGGCGTGCCAACCCATCAATCTGCCAACCGGCGGAGGAACAGGCGTCATCGACTGTCTCACCAACGACAGCGGAGAAAGTGACCTTGGTGATCTGGCCGATTTCCATACCAATCTGGTAGAGCAGGTGGTGGAAAGCGATGAAGCTCTAATGGAGAAATATCTCGAACAGGGCGAGGTCAGTATGGATGATCTGCGCACCGGTTTTGAAAGAGCCATGCGCGAGGCGAGCCTCATACCAGTGGTTTTTGTAAGTGCTCGTGAAAATGTCGGGGTCAAAGAACTTCTCGATGTGTTTGCAACACTTTGCCCCAGTCCACTTCAAGGGAATCCTCGTTCCTTTGAGTACACCGGCGCCGATGATGAGCGGACTGAAATCTTGGCTGCGGTTGATGCGAGTAAGCCAGTGATCGCGCATGTCTTCAAGATCTCTTCTGATCCATATGTGGGGCGACTGGCCTATTTTAAAGTGCATCAGGGTGAGATTGGCGCCAGCGTCTCGCCGTATGTCGATGATCAACGAAAACCAATTCGCACCTCTCATGTCTTTAAGGCTCAGGGGAAGGAGTCGAAGGAAGCCAGCAAGATTGTGGCCGGAGACATCGGAGTCTTGGCGAAAATTGATGAACTGAAATTCAACTCCGTCATGCACGATGGATCGATTGGTACAGATCTGCATCTCAGGCCTTTGGAGTTGCCAGAGCCAATGTTTGGTCAGGCTATTGAAGTGGCTAGCAAAGGTGCCGAAGGTAAGTTGGGTGATGCGTTGGCGAAAATGCTCGCTGAAGATCCGATGCTTGCTCTTGATCGAGTGCAAGCGACGCGTGAAACAGTGCTTCGCGGTATCGGTGAGCAGCACATGCGTGTGAAACTTCGCATGCTGAAAGATCAATACAGTGTTGAAGTTGATACTCGCATGCCAAAGGTGGCCTACAAAGAAACCATCCATGGCAAGGCTGATGGGCATCATCGCCACAAGAAACAAACGGGTGGCGCTGGGCAATTTGGTGAGGTCTATCTTCGTGTCGCACCACTGACCGGTGAAGAGGAAGGTATTGATCGCGGCTTGATCTTCAGTGATGACACGTTTGGTGGTTCGATTCCCAAACAGTTTCTTCCCGCGGTCGAAAAGGGAGTGCGCCAGTGCATGATTGATGGAGCGGTGGCAGGGTATCCAATGACCAATATTTCAGTGAGCGTCTATGACGGTAAATACCACGCGGTTGACTCAAAGGAAGTTGCCTTCGTCACGGCCGGAAAGCGTGCGTTTATTGATGCGATTCAACAGGCGAGCCCGGTTCTGCTGGAGCCTTTTGTCAAAATGGAAATTACCGTACCCGCTGAGCAGATTGGTGATATTGCTTCGGATATTTCTGGTCGACGTGGGCGTATTCAAGGCACGGATATGTTGCCCGGTAACATTGCATGTGTTCAAGCAGAAGCGCCTCTTGCTGAGGTCATGACGTACAGTAGTCAGCTTAAGAGTATGACGGCCGGCGCTGGTAGCTACACCATGGAATACAGTCATGATGAGCAAACGCCACCAAATGTCCAAGCTGATGTGGTCGCCTCGTATAAGCCTGATCAATCAGACGATTAAACGTTGGCCGGCCGTGCACCGCGATTGACCGGTGAGGAGTGACATTACGCATGCCCATTCGCTTTGTGCTGCTCGGTCTTTATGGCCTGTTGATGAGCGTTGCAATAGGGGCGATGCGTCTTGATGCTGATCAGAGTGTTGCAGGTCAAAATGCATCAGAGCGGCTTCAGGCGCTCTTTGATGCCGAGCGCGCCTGGTCATTCGAGGTCTTTCCAGAAACCGCTCTTTCGGAAGGAGATCGCTCTGGTATTTCCAGAGTGACGGATCTCAGTGTGGCAGGACTTGAATCAAGGCATGCCCAGCGCCAGGCCTTCTACGACGAGTTAAAGTCGATTGATGAAATTTCGCTCTCAGACCAAGATCGAATCAGCTATCAGACTTTTGAAGCGCTCTTAGAGGCGCCACTTCAAGCCCATCGTTTCAAGATGTACGAAGTACCGATCAATGCTCGTTCAGGGATTCATCAGCAAATTCCTATGATGGCACTCAATACGCCATTTGAGTTTCTGGAAGATTATGAGGGTTACTTGGACCGGCTTGAGCAGCAGCCAAAGCAAGTCGAATCGTTGATTGAGCGCATGCGAGGCGGCATGGCATCAGGCCGTACGGTACCGAAGGCCAACATGACTGAC
>CALCOW010000201.1 GCA_937899935.1 uncultured Phycisphaerae bacterium | reverse complement strand
ACGAGCCAATGGCAATACTGCATCCTGGACGAGCCCACTTGATATGGCCACTGGCTACAAGTCTCCAAATGGTCATCAGGTCCTCACTCCTGCCCAAAAGGTCATGATGGGTGAGTATGGCTGGTTTAACAACAACTCTGGCGATCAATGCAATCCCTGGCTGAATATTGAAGGTGATTTCAGTGAGTATTACCCAATACCTTCATGGAACGGCTGCGAACCACATCAGTTCAATCACTCTCCGTGGTCAACCCCTGAAATCATCTGCTTTGACATGCACGTCCAGAACCTGAATGTTGAAGAGATGAGACAGCAGAACAAGCAGGTTGCCTCACAAAACGGTGGTGTTGGTATGTGGCATATCTGGCACCCAGATGGTGGTTCCTACGAGGAACGCCATGTTGACGGTAATGCGGACGAAGGCTTCCGTCAGAAGTTCGCCGATGACCGTTGGGTCAGTTGGGGTGGATGGGTCTACACGACCGATGGCGCTCGTGGCAAAGACTTCATCAGTGGAAACCAGGGCTACTAAGTTCTGGCAGTACAAAAACGCTACTCAAAAGGCTCGCAGTGTAAACTGCGAGCCTTTTTTATTTGAACACAGCTCTAAAAAAACCGCCCTAACCAAATGGCTAGGGCGGTTCGCATACATCTTAATATTCAATCTGTTTAGCCGAGCAATGCCAGTACTGACTGTGGCTGTGCATTGGCAATCAACAACGCCTGTGTCGAGGCTTGAGCCAAGATTTGCTGACGTGTCAGCGCTGCGGTCTCTGCCGCAAAATCTGTATCACGGATTTGTGATTCAGCCGCTGCGGTATTTTCGAGCGTCACACCAAGATTGCTAATCGTTGCACCCAACGTATTGCGTTGGAAGGCACCCAAACGCCCTCGCATGGCTGCTACCTGCTCGATTGCTTCACTGACAATACCCTGAGCAGAAGACAGATCGCCATCAGCAACATTTGCAGAGCCGCCTGACTTCAGTGCGGAGAGATAACCCCACTCAGCGCCGCCCAGGTTGCCAGTTGTAGCCGCATGAATACCCATCGAGACCTTACTGGACAGACTCACATCTGGAGCAATGTTGAAATCTGCCCCACCGCCAGTAATCGTAAAGCTGGTGGTTTGTGCCGCACCGTTAAGTGCCGAAGCACCATCGATATTGATAGCAACATCAAAACCATCACTGGCTACGCGTGCATAGAGTCCGTCAACAGCAGCCTGCGTACCATTGATAAGTACGGATGCATCGGCTCCGGTGTCTCGAACATCATCACTTCCGGTACCCGCAACTTCAACATCAAAGATAATGTCGCTAGCGGCACCTTCAAGCATTGATACATCAACGAATGACTCTTCGCCATAACCTGTTGATGTGATCGCAATTCGATCCGTATTGCCCGCTGCTTGTGCAGCGCTGACGCCAAGTGCGTCACTGAATGAATTGATTGCTGTAATGATGTCAGCCTGGGCTGTACCTGAAGCAAAGGTGAATTGCTGCACACCCTGGTTGCCAGCAATCTCAATGGTGATCGAACCATTGTCACTATTGTCGAGGTTGGCTGTTGTTGAGAGGTAGACAGCGCCGTTTTCTGCGGCACTGAGCACATCAACGGTGACATCTAAAGTAGCGCTGCCAGTATTCGGCATGCGAGCTGAGTTGATGGTGACCTGTGAAAGATCAGAGGAAACACCTGACGTGGTGTAATCAAAGTTACCGTTGAGCAGCTTAATGCCATTGAACTCAGTAGCATTTGCTACGCGATCGATCGTCTGAAGAATTGAATCGATTTCAAGCTGATTTGCTTCTCGTTCTTCAGCTGAGAAACCTGCTTCATTCGCACTCTTGCCTACAAGCGTTTGCAACTCAAGCAGAAGTGTGCTGATCTCCTGAAGACCACCTTCAGCAACATTCACGAGTTGTTCAGCCCGTTGAGCATTACCGATCGCTGCATTGATTGCGACTTGCTCGGCTCGCAGTGATTCGCTAGCAATCAAATCTGCGGGTCCATCAGCACCGCGATTGAGCCGAAGCCCTGTGCTTAATCGCTCTAAGCTAGTCGTCAGAGAATTGTTCTGTGTATTCAGAACACGCTGCGCTAGCATTGCTGATACGTTTGTGTTAATACGAGTCATTTGATCCTCCCTGAATCAATGAGTTAGTCACCGTGCCCTGGTAACCTGTCAATCCGTTAGTTGTTAAAGTCAGTTTTAAAAACTGACATCTGATTTGGTGATGAGCGCCGAACGGTCAGGTAGCAACCAGTCTCGATCGTTCCCCCAAAGGAACATTGACACTCAATCTTGTGCATTGGCCCTTTCACCGAAAGGCCACTCTCCTGATCGTGGGCACCTCTCATATGATTAACCTCACCTTGGCTCGAACCGTCGTGAGGAGCAATAGACTTATCAGACAATGGCCGCACCATGCGACCAACGCCTGTGTTGGCTCTCTGTATCCGCTAAATGAAATGACCCTCGCCAGAAAGACGAGGGTCATCTGAAATTTGTAGTTATCGGGCGTCCGGCGATCTTACATCATGCCACTACTCTGCTATGAAAGTAGTGCAAGCACGTTTTGCGCCTGTACATTTGCGGTGGCCAGTACTGAAGTGCCTGCTTGCGACAAAATCTGTGCGCGGGTCAGAGCTGCGGTCTCCTTGGCAAAATCGGTATCCCTAATTCTTGACTCAGAGGCAGTGATATTTTCGATCCCAATCTGTAAGGAGCGAATGGTGGTATCGATTGTGTTCCGCTCAAAGGCACCGAGCCGCCCTCTTAACTGTGCGACCTCATTGATCGCACTTTCAAGAATAGCTGAAGCATTTGCCGCCTCACCAGCAACAAGCGCGTTATCGCCACCGGTACGAAGCGAGTCAAGGCAATATCGGACCCCATCTAGAACCGTGCCACCCAACCGACTTGCTGCAACGGAGGGAATGCCGAGACCCACTCGTTGTGCTTCAGAAATGGTTGGGCCCAACTGGAAATTCACACCACCACCCGTCAGAGAAAAGTCACTACTCGTACCAGTCACCGTTGTGGCAAAGGTCTCAGTGAGCACCATGTCCAGAGTAAGCCCGGTCGTATTCAGCGCTAACTCTAGCCCATTCCCTACCGCCAATGCGCCGTTCACAATCGCACCCACATCAGTACCTTGATCACGTTCTATAGCCTGCGCCTCATCAGCAGTCGGATTCAGTGGATCAACCGCTTTCGCTAGATGAGTCTGCCAATTATCTCCACCTTGACCGATGGCACGCACCGATACGAACTGGTCGGTTCCATAGCCAGTTGACGTAAAGGTCAATCCACTAGAAGCATCGGCCGGATTGAACAGTGCCGCCTCAACTCCTGTTGACTCAGATAGGGTGTTGACTGCGTTGGCAATATCATCGTAAGTGGTACCAGAAACAAAAGTCAGTGATTGGACACCTGTATTACCTGCAATTTCAACAGTCACCGTCGAAAGAAGAATCCCCGCTGGAGGATTTCCATCAGAAACTGTGCCTGATAGAAAAAGTGAAGCATGCTCAGCAGCACTGACCACTTCGACGCTCACTGGAACTTGTTCTGCATTACCAAATTGGGCGCTCCAAACTTCAACAGCGTTAATATCCGCATCTGAAATACCAGAGGTCAGATAAGACATTGATCCATTGAGAAGTTGAAGCCCCGCAAAACTTGCTGTGTTACTGATGCGAGTAATAGAGTCAATAGCATCATCAATCTGAAGTTGGTTTGCTTTAACCTCATCGAGACTGACGCCGCCTGTGTTAGCGGCCTCAGTGACAAGTCCCTTAACCGAGTTAAGCAGATCTGAAATCTCCGCCAGATCCCCTTCGGTCGTCGCGATGACACTGCTCGCACGTTCAGAGTTATTGACGGCCTGATTTAGCCCATTCAGTTCTGATCGTAGTCGTTCTGAAATAATGAGGCCGGCGGGATTATCAGCGCCACCATTAATTTGCAGACCCGTCGACAATCGCTCAAGGCTCGTTGCGAGATCTGTATTTGATTGTGCCAGATTCCGCTGAGCAATTAATGAGGAGATATTGGAGTTGATCCGAGCCATAGCAATCCTCCTTGATCACAGCCGTCGTTGTCTTTAGATGTCTTTAAAAGTCCAAAAGAAATCGAATGTTGTATTTATTGCCTTCGACGATCTACCGCTGAAGCTCCACGCATTGAGTGATTCGATGAAACACTCGAGCCACCGGCCACACGCTTGGCCTGACCAATCGCCGCAGCTGCTGATTGTGATATCTGAGCAGCCTGTTTGTTTTCCAGGCGAATAGCGTCGTATACCTCTTTGCGGTGCACCGCAACTTGAACCGGTGCCTTGATGCCTAACCGAACTTTATCTCCCCGGATATCAACGACGGTCAGTTCGATTTCGTCGCCGATCATGATTGTTTCGTCTCTATGTCTCGAAAGTACGAGCATTCCTGGATCCTTCCTGGAACGAAGCTCTCGTGTTTATCTACAGGCATCCTGACCTGTAGTTGTAGGGAAGCGTCTTTGTGCTTATTAACATTGACGCTCAGAATAAGCAGAGCGTTCAGGCGGTTGCCGCCTGAAACGGTTCACTTACGGTGACGATCTCATGCCGTGTCGTCCATCGCTTATCTGCAAGCACAAGCTGCATGGCAACTTGCGACTTTGCATTGACGACGAGGGGGCCTTGTAGATTCGCCGTCAGCGCCTGATCATATTTGTTGACGATGACAAAGACCTGCGCATCGTCAAGGCTGTCTAAACCCATATCTTGCATCTGCTCATGGCGAATAGTTGCCTCGTATTCCTTGACCCACAAACATGGATCAGTGACAACAAATGCCAATTCAGGGCTATCGACCGACTGCAGCCAATAAAAGACGCCATCGTCATCTGGCTTAAGTAGCGCATAGCGTTTGTAGCTTGAAAATCCCAAGAGACCTGAAGCGAAGGTAATCACACGATCTTCATCAATCTCTACCTGTCCAAAACGCGTGGTTTGCACTTGCATGTGCCAACTCCATCTGCCGGCCATCCACTCCGTGGGTTTCTGATCGAGTCCACTCGATCTCCCGACGTCCTGTCATTGACGATTGACCCGGCCGCAGAGTCAACCGCACTTTCTGCTGACATGCCCGAAAGGGCTCTTATACGAAAGCCCCTATTAGGGACCAAGAAAGTCAAGAAGGGACATGGAAGCCACCTGTCCCGTAGTTAATAAGCCTGCCTGCAATTGCTGCTGCAGTGTGGCAAAACGAATGGAGGCTTCGGTGTAATCCAGATCTTCAAGCTCACTTCGCATCGATGCATACTGGATCACCAGATCCTCCTGTCGCGTGGTCGTTGCACTGACTCGCTGAGACCGGACACCCACGACAGCCCGTACCTCAATCAGACGATCCAAATCCCCCTCCAGTTTCTGTGTTGCAAGCGAGATGCCACGCTCGTCATTGGCTTCTAGGGCGTCTCGCAGCGCCATAAGGTGGGTAAAGACGCTCTCAACGGCAACGGTTGCGCGATCCTCACTGCTCAAGGTTGCGCCTCCCTGCCCATTTTCACCGATCTTGAAGCCAAGATCTTCGAGAGCAGTCGAACCATTAAGCGCTTCCACCGAGATTCCACTTGGCCCCATCAACCGATCTATGAAGCGGATTCCATTGCCACTTGAGACAAGAGTGGCCTCAAAATCACCTGGTGCAAGAACGCCCTGATCTGAAGCTGCTTGATTGATCGTACTGAGCACGTCATCCACAGTCATCGCCCCCGCCAGATCAACTTCAAAGGACACACCATTTGAGAGGTTTATACGAAAGTCCATGTTGGCTGCAGGATCTGGCTCACCAGAAACTGGATCAACTGCACCACTGACGATGCCAATGCCCATGCCATTATTAAAGTCAGAGAGCAAGGTTCCATTGCTCAAACTACGTATACCAAGCATTTCAACTGTCTCATCGCCATCAAACATGCCAATACTCATCTGAGAACCAGATGCCTCGTTGACGACGTTGAGTCGATCTCCAGAATCAGCAATCTCCATCCTCACACCGATATCGAGGCCGTCAAACAGATCGATCAGATCACCTACGGTCTGGGCTGAGCTGAGATCTAGTTCCCGTGTCTGACCGAGATTAGAGATCTCAATACTGCCAAGTGGAAGCAGGAGTGATCCCAGACTCTCCAACCTTGTTTGTGCTGAGATCCGTGGATCTAACTCCTGGCCAGTTGATCCTGCTGGAACATCAAACGTACCAACCAAACCTAGATCGGCTGCTGCCTGCCCCTGGGCAATAACCACCGTCTGTCCTGCTGGAGGTATAAGTTTAAGACTTTGACCAGTAGTGGGATCAATTTCTACGCTCAATCCAGGAACTTCACTAAAACGATCAATGACATTCCCAATTGTTTGGCAACCAGAGAGATCAACTGAATATGGCTCACCACTGGGTTCCAGGCTCAACTGAACAACACCAACCGCTACTCCCTGCCCTTGTGCACCACCAAGATCAGAAAGATTGGTTGCAGAGGTGAGTTGGGGTGATAGATCTCTCGAACCTTCGACGCGGCTACTGAGCGCACCAAATGCATCTGCCCCTGAGATAGTAATTGGTGTCGCACCAATCATTGGCAGCGCTGTGACCAGGCCGTCGCCAACACCTCCGTAGCGAAGGGCTCCTCCAGCCAAAGCTTGCATGGGCGTTGCACCACTCGCCGTTCCACCAAAAAGCGAGATACCAAGATAATCTCGATTCGCGAGCGTCGTCATTTGATCGAGTAGAGAGTCAATAACGATGGCCTGACTTGCTCGCGTTGCCGCATCACTGCCAACACCACTTTCAGAGAGGCCTATTGAATGTGCTTGGTTGATGGCTTCATTCGCTTCAGCCAAGCCAGCATCGACCATATTCAGCACTGAGTCTGCGTGCGAAAGATTTCGTAGATACTGATTGGCTTGTTCCAGCAGATCATCGACTGCCGCAATACCACTAGCGGCAACCGGACGATCGCTTGGTCGCCCCACTGCTTTACCGGTCGCAAGTTCAATCTGTGTGCGTAGCATCGCTTGGCTCGTTCGACCAAGTGAATCCAAAAGCATTTGGCTCGATAAGAGCGTGGGCACCCTTGCAAAATTACCGTGAATCGTGTTCATAGATCACTTCCTGTGGATGCTCACGCCATTCTTAAGAGGGTTTCCATCGTCTCATCGATCACATCGATGAATTTCGCTGCCGCCTGAAACTGGCGTTGGAAGGTCAGCAGATTGACTGACTCTTCATCAATTGAGACACCTGAAACCGACTGTGTCTGAGCATATAGACTCGAACGTATAAGACTGGTCGACTCAGCCTTCGCAGCGGCACCGTTTGTTTTGACGGCGAGCGTCGTCACTGACTCCTGCCAATACTCTCGTAAACTCCGATTACCAAGACCATCAACTGATTGGTCTTGAAGTCCAGCAATCGCGAGCGCTGTCTGACCAGATCCCGGTATGTGACCCGCACTAACTGCGAGATAGCTGGGGTCTTCCTGAAGCAGTGCGGCAACATTAATGTCGGCTGCATTTGACCCTGTAAAAAAGGTGTTAAGACCAAGTCCAACAAGTGCACCAGCTGAATCATCTGAAAAGGAAATTTCACAGCCAGCGTCGGCACTCAACGTAAGCGTATTACCTGGACCGAGACTGGCGGTCACATTTGGTACGCCGTTTGGCCCATTAATCGTGTCAATAAGATCCTGCATACTCATGGCACTACCATCGATTGCCACTTCATGAGCTGTAGTTGTACCAGTCGCCTGATCTGTCACGTGAACAAAGAAACTTCCCGAGCCAATCCAACTAGCTTCAGGCGCCATGAGCCAGGATTT
>CALCOW010000200.1 GCA_937899935.1 uncultured Phycisphaerae bacterium | reverse complement strand
AACACACACGGCATCACAAAACGAAATACCTATTAATGATTGAAATAAGAGGGTTGCTTGAATTCACTTATTTGATCAATTGATTGTTTGCTCTTGTCAATACCGGGTCTATTATCTCTATATATGTCAGAGTCCATAAGCATCAATTTCTCACAGGGGTTCCCCGTCTTTCCCTTACCAGGGACAATTCTCCTGCCACATGCCATTCAGCATCTACATGTGTCAGAACCTGCCCACTGCGACATGATTGATGCGTGTTATGAAAATGATGGACAATTGGCCATCGCCAGTTTTGCATCAAAGCAACTATCTGTGAATCGATCTGAACTCTTGGATATTCGTCCAGCTGTGTGTGTAGGACAGATCATCCAACACCAATCAACTAATCATGGGACCAGAGATGTCTTGCTCCATGGAATTTGCCGAGCTCAGATTAATAAGTTGAAAGAACCAGACGTTAACCGCGCATTTTGCACAGCCAATCTTTCACCACTGGAAGAAATTGAAAACGCGCCGGCCCCGATGAGTGCGGTTCGCTATCAATTACGAAAACTACTGACCAGAGAAGGGCTCAGTCAACTGCGAAGCACACAGGCAATTGTCGATTGGTTTGACAAAGAAGAGGTCACCACACATGCCCTACTTGAGTTGATTGGTTTTTCAATGATCCGTGATTTGGAAATACGTTACGCATTGCTTGCGGAAGCATCTCCAAACCGCCGTGCCAGTTTGATTTCAACAGAGCTGCTTCATCTCGATCAACTCATTGCCAGTGCACTCCATCAATCTTGGGAGCACTGGCCCAAGGGCATCTCCTGGAACTAACGCCTGAAAATAAAACAAGCCTAGCTGCGCAGCGAACTCATATACGCTTGCAGAGAGGTTCCAGGACAGCGCGTCGCCGCCCACTCTTGGTGGGTGCGAACACGGCCCATCGACATTTGGTAATTGCTCACGATGTCGCCTAGAAACTGGCTCAGGCGTACACGTTGTGCCGCGTTCACCCGCTGGAGATCATAGTTGCCTAAAACAACAATTCCGATGTTACCTGGGTTGTGGTTCTTTACATGGGCGCCTTGATAGGAAAGCGGACGGCATGACCAGATCCGGCCTGCTGGATCAATTGCGAAGTGATAACCGATGTCGCCCCAACCACGCCCTCTATGAACTCGGCGAATCGTCTCGAGTCGCGCTTGCGCACTTGATGGGTCTGTTGCATGGAATGCATCCATTCCATCGTGGTGAATAGTCACGTACCGAGGTGGTGTCATGCTATTCATGAGATTGGGTACTGGATTGCCTTTGGCCCAGCGCCCCCGGTTGATCACGCCCTGCGTGCTGGCACCCGTGAACTGGCTTGACGGCTTGGTTTGCCTGGGCTGCTGGGAGGCCCACTGCGGCGCAGGAAGCGATTGAGCCAGTGGCTTGCTCTTGGTACAACCCACAAGGGCTGCCAGACCTATCAGCCCGACAAAAGCTCGCCGAGAGCTCTTAGGCACTTGGGTCTCAGGATGAGCCAGTGGGATTGGTGGATCCGACGGGCCATTGGGCTGATCTGCATGACGCATGGGGTACTCCATTACGCTCCACTTTCGGACAAAAGGCCCCCCTCAGGTCGCCCCTGTCAGATGATCTGTTTGGTCGCAAAAACTGCGGCTCACATCCGATCCATCCGTGTATCGACTTGGCTGTCGTGAGACCTCCAGTATACCCCTGGGTTGGCTCAACGCCTTCTCAAAATAGGCAGGGAAATAGACCCCCAAATAGCGGCTGATTGATCCCCTCAGAATGTCCCGTTTCACACACTTTGGGCCATCCCCGACATATAATGTAAGACTCCAAAGAGACCCTCATTTCGGGTCAGGAACCCGGTATGGCAAACTCTAAAAACAAGCAACCAAACACAGGCAACGAGCCCACCGGCGAATACACCGCTGAGTCCATCCAGGTATTGGAAGGTCTTGAGGCGATTCGCAAACGGCCTGGCATGTACGTCGGTGGCTCTGGACTACCTGCACTGCATCACCTTGTTTATGAGTGCGTTGATAACGCCATTGATGAGGTGATGGCTGGTCATGCCTCAATCATTAGCGTTCGACTTGGCGTCGATGGCTCCTGCACCGTCATTGATGATGGGCGTGGTATGCCGCTGGACCCAATGAAGCATGAAAATCCGAACATCGACGGCCGTCCCGCCGTCGAAGTCATCCTTACCGAAGTTCATGCTGGTGGTAAGTTCGATGATAATGCGTACAAGGTTTCCGGCGGCCTTCATGGCGTGGGTGTGAAGTGTGTCAATGCGCTATCTGAATGGACTGAGGTCGAAGTCGTCAAAGACAAGAAAGTCCACCTCATTTCTTTCCAACGCGGTGAAGTTGTTAAACCACTGCATGTGATTGCGGACCGCGAGGACGCTTCATCGGATAATCCCAGAATGACTGGGACACGAATTAGCTTCTTGCCCGATTCAACTATTTTCTCTGATCCTGTTTTTCGGTATGAGATGCTGCAACACAGGCTGCGAGAGTTAGCATTTCTCAATCCTGGCGTTCGTATCCTCTTGGTTGATGAGAGAGTTGATCAAGATGGCCAAACACGTACCGATGAATTCCACTACGCTAATGGCTTGATTGGTTACGTTGAATATCTCAACCGATCAAAGACGACCGTTGGATCTGTCATTCGAGTTTCCCGTGTCGACGAGGAAAGTGGCATTTCAGCAGAAGTCGCCATGCAGTACACAGATGCTACCAACGAAGTACTACTCGCCTTTGGAAACAACATCATCAACCCCGATGGTGGGACCCATGTTGCTGGGTTTAAGACATCGTTGACTCGTGTGATCAACAATTACGCAAAACGAAATAACCTTCTGAAAAGTCTAACGCCGACCGGCGAAGATCTTCGCGAAGGCCTTACCGCAATTGTGTCGGTCAAGCTTCCCAATCCGCAGTTTAATAACCAAACAAAAGAGAAGCTCCTAAATCCAGAGATTGAGGGCTTCGTCAGTGCTGCACTGACTGAACAATTCGGCGCTTGGCTTGAAGAAAACCCAACCGAAGCGAAGAAGCTTTGCAACAAAGCAATTATCGCAGCAGAAGCTCGTGAAGCCGCGCGACGCGCTCGTGAGCTTATCAAGCGGAAAGGTGCTCTTGAGTCTGGCGGCTTGCCCCAAAAGCTCGCTGATTGTGTAACCAACGACGTTGCTCGGTCTGAATTATTTATCGTCGAAGGTGATTCTGCAGGCGGTTCTGCGAAAGGTGGCCGTGACCACGACACGCAAGCGATCCTACCATTGAAGGGTAAGATCCTAAACGTTGAAAAGGCTCGGCTCGACCGTGTCTTAGCGTTCGATGAAATTCGAATACTCATCCAGGCCCTCCAGTGTGGCATTGGGGAAGATTTCGATATCTCTAAGCTTCGTTACGGCCGCGTCATCATTATGACGGACGCCGACGTTGACGGCTCACACATTCGCACCCTGCTTCTGACCTTCTTCTTCCGTCAAATGAATGAACTGATCCGTCAAGGCAAAGTCTATATTGCTCAGCCTCCGCTCTATCAGGTGTCACGAAAGAGTAAAACTGAGTATGTACTCAATGAATCAGAGATGATGCAGTTTGTGACCGAGCAGGCCATCTCCAGAGCTTCTCTGGTCATTCGCGGTCACGATGATCAAGAAGAGAGCCGACTTGATGGTGATGACCTCCGTAAAGTCGTGCAAGATCTCACCAGACTTATTGAGCTCGTGTCCGTCGCAGAAAGACGAGGGGTACACTTTGCTGACCTGCTCTCATCTAGAGACAACGACCCCGAGAGCAAGGGCAGACTACCTCGCTATCGACTGAGCTGGGCTGATGGTTCTGGACTGTGTTGGACTGATGATCAAGTCAAGGAAATGATTACCCGTTCGAACTTAATTCTCGATGACTTAACCCACGACGCAAAATCTTCGTCGGCCAACGGTCATCGCGCCATGCTCCGAGAACTGCACGAAAATCGAGAACTCGATGTTATTTTCGATCGCTTGGCGACGTACGGTATTGAAATTTCTGATTACCACTTGGTTCGCGAAGAATCGGTTACTGGAGAGCTTCTGCCAACGCGTTATGCATGGGCCGTCAAAGGGAGCGGTGATGAAGTCGATATGGTCGAGGCCGCAAATATTCCCGAAATCCTTGACACGCTAAGAAAAGTGGCCAGCCGCGGTGTCGATGTCAAGCGATTCAAGGGCCTGGGCGAAATGAACCCCGAAGAACTCTGGGACACCACCATGGATCCAGAGACTCGCACGCTTCTCCGCGTCACATGGGACTCTGCTTCAGAAGCTGAGCAATTGTTTACCACGCTTATGGGTGAACACGTGGAAAGTCGACGACAATACATCGAAGATCATGCGCTCGAAGTCAAGAATCTTGATATTTAGCCGGCCCACTTTCAAATCGCGCCAGGGCTGGATCCTTGATGCCCAACTCCTTAAAACCTTCTGCTCGCAGTAAACACGCATCACATCCGCCACAAGGCCTGGCATCGTCTGCTGGATCATAACAGCTGATCGTTACACCAAAATCAACGCCGCGCTCAATGCCCAGTGCAATGATCTCGCTCTTTTTTAGATCGAGCAATGGCGCATGAACTTTGGTTGGTCGACCTCCGGCACCGGCTCTTGTTGCCACGGATGCCAGTTGATTAAAAGCTTCGATGAATGCGGGTCGACAATCAGGATACCCTGAAAAATCTATTGCATTAACGCCTATAAAAATATCGCTCGCACCAATCGTCTCGGCAAAGGCCATTGCAAGGCTTAATAGAACCGTATTGCGCGCCGGAACATAGGTGACTGGTATGTCCTCACCAATTTGAGCTGTTGATTCACTCTTCGGCACGTCAATGTTCGCCGTTAATGCTGAACCACCAAATCGGTCTAGATCAACGCTCACGCGTACAAGCTCAAAAGCGCCTTGTTTGTCCACAACGCGTGCGGCCGCATCAAGTTCAACTTGGTGCCGTTGGCCGTACTCAACGGAGAGCGCGTGACACACAAAGCCCAAATCTCTTGCCACCGCTAGAACGGTGGCAGAATCAAGCCCTCCAGACAACAGAACGACCGCGTGGCGGTCGTTTGTGATCACATCCTCATAACCAGTAAGCTTGCTATTCATGCGGCATTTGAGTTAAAGAATCCGCGGAAGACGGTCATCCAAAGAATGCGTATATCGAAGAGCGGTGTCCAATTCGCGACATAGTACAAATCATATTGCAACCGCTTACGCAAACTCGAATTTCCTCGCAGACCATTGACTTGCGCCCACCCGGTCATACCGCCTTTAACATGGTGGCGAAGCATGTAACCTTGCCAGTCATCGCGAAAACCAAGTATCAACTCAGGACGCTCTGGACGTGGCCCAACAAGTGACATGTGTCCACGTAAAACATTGAAAAGTTGTGGGAGTTCATCCAGGCTTGTCTTTCGTAACAAACGCCCGACGGATGTAATGCGGTCATCGTTAATCCGAGTCCAAGCCAACTGGCCTCGCCCAGCATCCCGCTTTGACTGAGATGCAGAATCGGTCTCGTTCATGGTCCGGAACTTAAGGATGTTAAATCGCTTGCCATTCATACTCATTCGCTCTTGACGGAAGAGCACGGGGCCACCTGATAAACGAATGCACAATGCAATACAAAGCATGGGCAATGCGAATAGGGCCAGTGCCAAGACACCGCCACAAAGATCGATAACCCGCTTCGTAATGGCGCCCCACCCAGCCAATGGCGACTCTCGTACGGATAAGATTGGCATGCCGTCAAGGTCACTAACGGCCATATTCAACGGCATATGCTTGGGATTCACATCTGGCACCACACGCACATCAAACGGAAATCGGCTCAAGCGAGAGAGTAGATCCGGAACGTCCGTCCCTCGTTGCCCTGGCACCGCAATGAGTACACCAGAGATTTCAATATCACTAAGAACTTCTTCTAATTGACTAATAGATCCCAGCACGGGCAGACCCATACATCTTTTGCGATTGTTCTTTTCCTCATGACTCACAAAGAAAAGTGGTGTGAGTCCCGTCCATGTATTCTGACGCAGATTGTGACATACAGCTTGACCAAGACGGCCAGTGCCGATGATGCCGACATGCCGTAAGTTCCATCCACGGCGACGTAAAAGTCTAAGAGAGATACGAAACAGATAACGCCAACACAGCAAGAACGCCCAAACGACAAGTGCGAAGATCAGCCACTGCACACGGCTTGGATCAATCGAACTGAAGAGGACTTTGCTGAAGAAACTTACAAAAGCAATCGATAAGGCCACGCCAACCACGGATGCCTTAGTGATACTTGCAGCTTCCTTATAAAAAGCTTGATCGCGGCGTGGTCGATAAAGCCCCGCCCAAACCATCGCAACAAATAGCATTGGCAGTGCACCCACAACAGGAATGGCATCGGTGCCATATGACCAGTTGGCCCCCGTTGGTGGAATCAGATCAACCAGCAAGGTAAACCGAATGAAGTACGTGACAATCGCTGCCAAGGCAACCACGACAAGGTCGATCGCCATAAGAACGTTGCGGAAGAGCGTGTTATGTCGCTGCAGCATTCGTGGTCTCTGGACTGGACGTGACTATGATTCTGAACAATGTATCGACCAAAGATACATCTCGGGATGACGACTGGCATTTCAAGCCCTATTCAACGGCGCCGATTCGCTTAGCCTGCCCCCCATGGTGTCGATTCCCGAGGGTTTTGCAACTCACTACCAATTTTCTCAAGATCGACACGCGCCTCTTCGCTCAGAGATTTCGGGGCTACGATCTGGATGACCGCATAAAAATCACCCACGGCTTTCTTAGGCGCTTTGATGCCCTGGCCCTTCACTCGCAGCTTCTGCCCGCTTGAAGAGCCTGCTGGCACCTTGAGTTCCACGGTCCCCTGCAATAAAGGTACGGTCACGGAACATCCCAGAGCTGCCTCACTAATCGTTATTGGAACATCCATCAGAATATCCAGACCATTGCGACGGAAATAGGGATGGGCACCGACATTAACCAAGAGGAGCAGATCCCCCGCCTTGCCACCAGATTGACCAGGGCTTCCTTGCTCACGTATCCGCAACTTCCCACCAGATTCAATACCTGCAGGAATCGTGACGGTCACTGTGTGGCGCTGGCCGTCGGGACGCTCAAGAGCAATTTCTTCCTTGCCGCCCAGGGCCGCTGTTTGGAAACTTATCTTGATGGCTATTTCGAGGTCATTCCCTCGAACCGGTCCTTGGCTTGGACGGCGACCAGACTGACTGGATGAACCAAAGCCACCAACCCCCGCACCCCCACCAAACATCTCAGAGAAAATACTCTCCAGATCCTCTTGGCTTACGTTTGAGGAGACGCCTGCACCACCTGGCCAGCCACCATGTGCACCCGCCGATGTTCCCGCACCACCGGGACCACCAACACCGACACCAGCACGACCGAATTGGTCATACGCCTTGCGCTTCTCCGCATCAGACAACACATCATAAGCCTCTTGAATCTCAGAGAACTGTGTGGCTGCATCCTCAGCCTTATTGACATCGGGGTGATATTGTCTGGCCAGCTTGCGGTACGCCTTACGGATTTCATCCGCTGAGGCACCACGGGCCACACCCAGACGCTGGTAATAATCGCTTGAATCAGACATGGTCAGTCCCTGTACTCCAAAAAAGGCATCGTTATGGTATCGCAGAGAGCTGATGATCGCCGCTGATTGCTGGAGTCGGTACCATCGCCCCTGCAAGTTGAGGCCAACCGGACCCCTTGAGCACTATGACGACCGATTCTCAACATCCCGAC
>CALCOW010000199.1 GCA_937899935.1 uncultured Phycisphaerae bacterium | reverse complement strand
TGTGGACCAGCAGCGCCTCGTTGAGCGGTATTTGCAACGCAAGCTGGGGCCGGGCTTCGAACGACATCTAGGAAGGTATTCCTCGTAAGAATTAGAATGCATAAATCAGACTCTCAAAAAAGAATTGATCCATCAAAGGCAATACTCGTCAGCCATCCTCGAAGTGGTTTGAATTGGCTGCGTTACTGTATTGAGCACTTCAGTGGCCAGCGAACGCCTGGTCCCGTACGTATTTTTCAGAGCGGTGAACCGATTGTCTATCGTACACACGATGTTCGAAAGACGGATGGACCGGATGATTGTGACTGTGCTTTTTATAGAGAGAGTCGATGGCCAAAGTTCATGCGTCAAGGAATGAGCCTGATTGGCTATCAATTTCATCCAATCTTCAATCGAATGGTTCTTCTTGTGAGGGATTACAAGGAAAACGCTGTTCGAAGTGAGTGGACTCCCTCGCGGTATATGATCAATATTCGAGCTTATGATCGTTTCGAAGGCGAAAAATGTCTTCTTTATTACGAAGACATGCAAGACGATATTCGTCATGTCGTTCCTGTGCTTAAGTTTCTGGGAATTGCGCACGACATCGAATCATTTGATGTGGCGGCGCATCGTGAGAAATCACTCAAACTCTATGATGAGCGAGATATCGGAAGAAGCAAAAAGACCGTTAAGCTTTCATTGAGTGAGCAGCAGGAGTTAGAATCATATTTGCGAGACAAACTCGGCTCAGGATTTGACCGTTACCTGCATCGATATGTCTCGCGGTAGATTGCCACGAGGCTCACGGCGGTAACAACGGTGCTCAAGCCCTCTTAAACCAACGGTCTCCAGGCCAGAGACTGTTCAAGTTGATGTGGGAGTCGGTTTGCTTTTGCCCTTAGAGTGATGTAGCATAACGACTTATGTCAACTTATCGAAAGTGAAAGTTGATTGCGGCTGTCGGTCGTCGTTTGGCGTAGTCTCTACTAGAGAGAGTTGCGATAAGAAGAATGCGATCGAGGTAACAGGGGGCTGGAGCCATGCGAGGCTATTTGGGTGAGACGATCCCTCACAGGAGCGCAAGGTACCGATGAAAACCAAAAAGAAAAGTGTACAAGTGTTAACGGTTTTTGCTGCAACGTTCGGCTGTTTGGTTCCCCTCGTGGTCGCTCACGACCAACCAGAAACGGAGCAGGTTTATTATGACAGCCTTGATGAAGACGGTAATCTGATAGGTGGTGTGGTTGAGATGGAAATCAAGCCAATCGCAGTGCGGCCACGCTTGGGTTTTCGAGCTATGTTTGGTGGGCCATCAGTCACGACTGTGATTGATAATGGTAATCCACTCAATCGTATTGATGCAGTGTTCGTAGGAGACGGCTATCAAGCAGCAGATCTGGCCGCTTATTACAACCATTGCCAAGCAGGTATCGATCTGTTCTTTTCAACTGAGCCACTTGCGTCTTATGCTGGCTTTTTCAATGTGCATCGCGTCGATGTGATCTCGGTTGATTCTGGTGTTGACAATGATCCTACCGAAGGCATTGACCGAGATACTGCAATGAACATGGGATTCTGGTGTGGTGGAACGGAGCGATTGCTCTGTGTGAGCACAACATTGGCATGGGATTTCGCTAGCTATGCGCCAGATGTCGATCAAATATTGGCGGTTGCGAACTCTACTAAATATGGTGGCGCCGGCTATTCATCATCTGAAATAGGTACCTACGCTGGTGGAAACGGTGCCGCTGCTCAAATTGCCTTACATGAATTGGGGCATAGTTTGGGTAATTTGGCAGATGAGTATTCATATGGTGGCAGTGAGGTCTATACCGGTAATGAACCCTCGCGGCGAAATATCTCTATCTATAACTCGACAGAGATGGCTGCCAATGCCACCAAGTGGCATTTGTGGTTAAACAACAATGAGTCAGGTTGGGATGGCCCCGTAGGTACTTTTGAAGGCGCTAGCTATTCCGAGTTCGGTATCTATCGACCAAGTAACAATTCTCTGATGCGAAGCTTGAACCGTCCCTTCAATTTGCCATCTGCTGAGGGTGTGATTATTGAAATCTACAAAATCATCAATCCAATCGATGATGCGACGCCACTATCTCCAATGTTAGAAGGGGATGAGTTGCTGTTTGTTGAGCCAATCGAATCGAGTGGTGTCACAATGGATATTCAGTGGTCAATCAATGGTGTGGACATCATTGGGGCGACTGGCCAGACATTTGACTTAGCAGCGTTTGACCTGAGTACAGGAGATCACTCGATCGCTGTGCCCTTAGTTGACAATACGCCATGGGTTCGAGATGAAGTGGCGAGAGCAAATTATCTCACACAGACACGGACATGGGAAATCGATAGGCCGGAGGAACCATGCGTCGGTGACATCACTGGCGATCTGGTGGTGGATGTTTCGGACTTTAGTGTTCTCCTGCTCAATTTTGGATCGACCGGTGGTGGCCCTTCAGATCTCAACAATGATTTAGTAGTAGACGTCCAGGACTTTTCGCTTTTTCTTGTGAACTTTGGTAACACCTGCCCCTAGGTCGCGACTGGTATTTACAAATAAGAGGATCCTGCAAACAGCAGGGTCCTTTTTCTTTTTTTGGAGGCTCTCAAGAGGGCAGGAACGCCGGAAAAATCAAAAAGTACCAATACTTGCAAAGTTGTTTGCCTCTATCCGTGAATCCTTACGCGTCCTTGTTTCAGCAGCATACATAGAGATCGTATCCCTGACAGGGTAAGCAGATAGGAGACACAGTCATGCCACCCACTTGATCTCTACGTGCCCCCCAGTGCCCCCCCCCCCACTCCCTATCGGCCCCGAAAAAATTCTAATCAGCTCCTTGGCGACTGACATTTGCCTTGATCATCGATCGGCAAATTTGACGGTAGTCAATGGCCCGTGAGTCAGGACTCAGGGTACAATTTTGTACGCTCGATAACACAGATTCCGAATATGGAGTAATTTTTATGAGAAATCGTATATCTCTTTGCGCGGCCATTCTTGCTAGTTCGCTTTTTGGGCGTACTGCAAGTTCCCATGAAATCGGCATGGAGTTTCAAGAAGTCGTGCACACAAGCGATGCGGTCTTTGTTGGTCGTGTCAGTTCTATGAAAAGTGTTGCACACGATACTGGATTCATATCAACGCAGATAGTTTTCGATGAAGTATCGCCTATTTTGTCACGGCCCACCGCACGTAACAAGATGGGTGAAACCGTTACAATTGAGATGGGTGGTGGTACAGCTAACGGTGTCTCATTAAGCATGTGTTGTGCACCAACCTTTGAAATAGGCCAAGACTATCTCATTCTCTGTCAACTGGATGACCAAAATTACCTGAATCCATTTGCAGGTGGTCGCCAAGGTATTTATCCAATTGCTTACGATGAAAAGGGTACTGCTTATCCACTGACTTACGGTCTTCAAGGGATTGAAAAGATTACTGGTAAGCGACTTCATCTCACATCACAGGTCGTGTCACTGCGCGATGGAGTTCCTGAATACAACATTGTCTCCGAAAATCTCAACACTCAAGCACCCACTGAAGTCAGAGGCAACGGTGGTTCAAAGACACGGCTTGACTCGACACCTAGGGAACTTGTTACCCTTAATGAACTCGTGGCCTCTATTGGCCAGATCTCCCAGCAAAAGACGCCCGGCAAAGTTGAAGAGCGCTCAGGCATAAGAGCTGGGTTTGGTGCTGCTCAGAGAATTGGTCAACGGCAGGTGGAAAAACCCGTCTTTGACGAGTCAGAACGATTTGAGCGGGGAGTTATCTGTTGGTGTGGTGATGTTGATGATGCCATCACTATGGAGCAAGTGCCAACATCATGGACAGCATGGGGCCAAAATAACAACCTCATGTACCGGTTCAATCAACATGTCGACATCTTTACCTATACGCCAAGCGATGGTACTTGGGCAAATAACTGGGATGATGAGTTTTGTGGCTGGGCATCAAGCAGTGATATTGCAAATCAATATCAAAGTGGATGGTCATGGGGATCTTCAGTGATTGCTGTGTGCTGGACGACAGATTTATGCAGTTGTTGTGAAATCCGTGAAGCTGACATTATGCACAACCCCGCCTTTTCATGGCGATATGATTTGGATGATGTGCTTGGTACCAGCAACATTCTCTATGAGCCGACAACCCGTCATGAGCTCGGTCATGCGGTTGGCTTGGAAAGAAGGGGATGTGGTGCAGAGACCTACAGCTATAACCAGCCTTGTTCAATGACTTCTCACTGGTCTGGTAGTGTTGTTGAAGACGGTAGAGGAATGCATGCATTAGACGTTATTGCTTTGCGTGATCTCTACATTGATGAATCAATAGAAGACGTAGGCGTTGAATCCTACTACGCATCTGGCGGATTAATCAGTGCGACACTAAGTGACACAACGCTTGAGCCAGGTGACAAATTTGATGTAGAAAACATCACAGTTGAAAATGTATCGACCAACTCTCAGAGTGGTATTCGTGTTCGTGTCTATCTGTCAACAAACAAAAACATCACAGAGTTTGATTATGAGTTAGCAGATTATTCTTTCACCACATTTTCAGCGGCTACATTTTGGACAGGCGATTTATTAAATGTCACTATTCCAAACACTTCGTCTACAGCCATTCCTGGTGGCACATACTACGTTGGATTAATTGCGACACTCGATGGTGGAGACTATTGGTGGGATGATTGCTCTGTTAACAACTCAACATATATTCCTACGCAAATAACGCTCGGCGACTATGTGCCTAGTTGGAATCCAACAATCGCTGTATTCTTTGATTTCAAATGGCTACATTATCTGCTTCAGGTCAATAACTCGAACTCAGAAGACAATGAAGGCCAAGCTTGCGGTGGCGCATTTACAGGTGGCGTTTGGTATCGATTTTTTGCACCTTATTCAGGTCGACTCAAGCTATTGATGCAAGAAGATCAAGCTGAGGGTGACGGCTCTAATAACAACCAGGGCGATAACTTTGCTGGTAGCTTCTGTAATGATGCGATTGAAGTGTATGCTGGATTCCCTGATACGGGCGCTCAGCCGATTGCGCAGGGATGCCGAACATGTGAATCACCAGTTGTTGCTTCTCTTGAAAAAGGCCAAGAGTATTATGTCCGTATTGGTGGAATTGACGGCGCTGCAATAAACGGTTTGCTCAGCTTGGATCTTGAGCCATTTGACTTGATTGGTGACAAGCCAGATCTCGCAATCCCTGCAGTCCATGAGCCAATGTTTGGAGACTTTACTGGGTTTTCGGGAACTTCAGATGCTGTTTGTAGTCAGTCAGATGTGATTGATGTCTGGTATCGCTATACGGCACCCGCATCGGGCAGTGTCCGTGCTTCAACGTGTTCGCCTGCAACCCGAGTTGATACCACGCTTGCTGTTTTTGATGGTGACTTAAATCAACTCATTGCATGTAATGATGATGCAGAGTGCATTCATTCAGGATCTCAGCAATCATCTACGGTTGTCTGGGAAGCTGAAGCAGGCAAAGAGTTCTTCATTCGTGTCGGCGGCTCTGATGCTGCACGAGGGGAGTATGGATTTACTGTTGAGACAGCTGCAAGCGCGCCAAACAATAGTCTTTGTGAGGGTGCTATATCAGCTTCAATGGACGACCGAGTTCCGTTCTCGACATGGGGTGCACCTTC
>CALCOW010000198.1 GCA_937899935.1 uncultured Phycisphaerae bacterium | reverse complement strand
CATCCTATTCAGATGGGGGCCCAACGTATATCGACGCAAACTATGAAGGCCCTGGTATCACCTGCAACAGTGGTGAAACATGGAACACCCAACTGTACTTTCTTCGTGTGATCAATGGAGCTGGTTACAAAGGCGGGGGTGCTTACATAAGCAATAGCAGTCCTTATATAGCGGCCTGCACATTTTCTCACTGTAAAGCTATGTACGGTGGCGGCATGTACATCGAGGGTGGCCACCCACTGATTGCGTCTTTTTTCAAAAACAATAAAGCTGAACAGGCTGGCGGTGGCATCTATGCGCACGGTGGGGCTGAAATTGAGATGTTCTATACGAGCATACGCAATTGCAGCGCTGAGACGGGTGGCGGCATGTTTTTAAGTGATACAACAGTGAATCTCGAATATGCAGAAATCAAATTGAATAATGCATCGTCTGCCGGTGGAGGCATTTACGCCTTTGACAGTGACATCAATCTGAAAGAGAGTGATTTTTACAAAAACTTCGGATATCGAGGCGGCGGTATTTATGGATCTGAATGCACGCTGATCGAGACAGGTTCACAGTTTTCTGATAATGGAGCGTACTATCTGGGGGGTGGTTTGTATTTTGATTATTCGGCAATCACCATGGATGGAACCAGCTTTGTTCATAACAAAGCGACTCAAGGTGGGGGTCTGTTCGTATCACATGGCACGCTTCAAATGACGCATTGTGGCATGGTCTCGAACGGAGCGTACATTGGGGGAGGTGCGGTCATTAAAGCTGATTTAGCAGAATTGTCAGCTTGCGCATTTAGCCAGAACCAGTCGCATGCAAATGGTGCAGGTCTTCTTAGCGCAGGTGAACAGGTTTTCATAGATGGTTGCATGTTCACCCAGAACAATGCGCAAACCACCGCGGGTGCCATCTTTTATGGCGGCCCTTCGTCTACTGAAGTAACAAATTCTATCTTCTGTGCGAACACGCCAAACAACTTCGACGGTCAAGAAGTTGCAACACTGTCATACAATGATGGAACGACATTTATGGAAAGCTGCCCGGAATGCCCCGGCGATGTGGATGGTGATGGTGACATCGATATGGACGATCTCATCGCATTATTGGAATCCATCGGGGCTACAGGTGCGCATCCAGCAGATGTGGATGGAAACGGTATTGTTGATTACGACGATCTAGTTGAGCTCGCACAAAGTCTGGGGGGCAGCTGCTAAGTCTCAACGTTGAGAGTACTAACTGCCACAATCAAGGCAGCGCATTTCTGCAAAGATTGCGTCAGCCAGGTCAGTTCGATCACGAGCAAAGTTGATCAGACACCGAATGGCTTTGCCTTGATCTGGCAGTCCATACTTACTGATAACTTCTTCAAGGAACGCGATTTGATCCGCCGTCATTTCGAGCTCGCTGGATTGCTTCTGTGGCATTTCGGGAATCCTCGTTGGTTTTTTCTTATGTAGATCAGGTGAGCAGGCCATTATGTTCAAAGACACGTCTTAGGAATGCCACGGGCATATTACCTGATTCCAAAAAGACCTTGTGGAAACATCGGTCCAAATCCGTGCCCTCAAGTGCACCTTTTTGAGCTGCTGCTACATCTCTTTTGAGCTCCCAAACCAGGTGGTTTCCTGTCAGGTAGCCAAGCGGTACGCCACGTTCGAGACTGTACCAGTTGAGCTCTGTCTGAACACGGTCCGGCGTAAAGCCAGTGACAGCCTGAAGTAAATTGCCTGCTGCTTCGAATGGATCATCAGGTGAAATATCACAGGGAATACCAACATCGAGGTAGCTTCGATCACCAGTCATAAAGTAGAGATCAATTGCAACGCGCGCACCGATACGATTAATCTCACGTTTTGCAATAAATCGTGCTTCATCTGTTAAGTCACCCATAAGCCCGATGTCTAGTAAATAGTCCTCAAGCATGGTGGTCCAGCCTTCACACTGGTCAGTTGCCTCCATGTGACGGCGGATCGTTGAGCGATGTGCAGCGGCAGTTGCAAGATGCAGATGGTGACCCGGTATGCCTTCATGGAGCATCATGCCAGGAATACTCAACTCAGTATGTTCATCAAGAAGTGATTCGGCCAATGTGAGATACACCAGGCTCGTGCGCGTACCATCCCGGAAGGGTGCCGGCGGTTCCATTGCTCCAGCAGGTATTGTGGGCTCCATAAAGGATGGTGTTCGTAAGATACGCATTTCTTGGTCTGCGGGAATTGGGAACAAAGACTGTTCATCAATGAAACTAAGGATGCGGTCTTGCTCTGTGCGGTATCGACCAAGAATTGAATCCAGACCATCTTGCTCGATTTGAATACGAAAATGTCTGTTGAGTTGGTTTTGTAGCCCTGCAACGTCGGTCCCTAAAGCGAGGTCATAGCGTTCGACGAGGCGCTCATGGAGACCATCGATGATCATGGCATTTTGAGCTAAAAAGTGTGTTGCTAGCTCGTGAAGTTGTTCAAGACTTAGTTCAATTCCAGACAATGACACAAGCTCACGGGTTGGCTGGTCACCTAAATGAAAGTCTCTCTCTGTCGGCATTTCCTGAAGGCGCTGGCCGTATGCTTTCATTGCATCGATTGCAAGTGCGGCGGTACTTTTGAGGGAGTCTCGATCAGTCCATTGAATATGCTCAGCCCAGTTGTTTACGGAATCGAACAGCAGCGGTAGGCCATCCAATGTCTCGAG
>CALCOW010000197.1 GCA_937899935.1 uncultured Phycisphaerae bacterium | reverse complement strand
ACCGGAGAACAAAAAAGCACTGACCGACATTTTGACCTATCACGTATTACCTGGCGAGTTCCCAGCAAGCCAAGTGTTATCGATGAACGGAAGCCAGACAGTGGGTGGACGCTGGGTCCAATTTTCGCGATCCGGCGATGGCGTCATGGTCGACGACGCCACTGTGGTGATTGCTGATATCCCATGTGAAAATGGAACCATTCATGTGATTGATACTGTCATCACGCCAGCCGATGAAAGCATTGTTGCGACGGCTAAAGATGCGGGTTCATTCCAGACTTTGCTTGCGGCTGCAAAGGCTGCCGGCCTTGCCGAGACTCTCGATACAAAGGGACCCTTCACCGTCTTCGCGCCGACAGATGATGCCTTCAATGCTCTGGGCAGCGACACCATCGCCTCGCTCCTCAAACCCGAAAACCGAGAGCAACTGGCCATGATCTTGAAGCACCATGTGGTTGCAGGTCGCGTCTACTCACCAACGGCATTGAAGGCAGGATCTGCCAAGACACTCGCAGGTACCACCCTACCCTTCAGCGTGAAGTCCAAGGGTGCCATGGTGTCAAACGCGCAGATCATCGCGACGGACATTGATACAAGCAATGGTGTTATTCACGTGATCGATCGAGTCATGATGCCACCAATGAAGTCCGCGCGTTCGCAGTGAGGTCGATTTTGTTAGCCCTTTTCCTTGGAGATCGTGCTGCCTCATGAAGAAGACGGAACTCTGAACTGATCGCTCGGTGCGGCTCAAAGTAGCAGGCCAGCCAGCCAGAAAACCCTTCGTCATAGGCAGCAACGTTCTCCTCCTCTCCTAGTCCTCTTCTTCCGTTCGGGGAGATGCCCCGAGGCATCTCCCCTCTAGGACGAATCAAATGACAACGAGCACCACAACAACTGGACTCAGCCCCAACGTAACCATCTTGGGAGGAACTGGATACGTTGGCGCTCGACTCATTTCGCAACTACTTGATCATGGCTATCAAGTGAAATGTCTTGCCCGCAGCCCTCAAAAGCTGACGGCAAGAGAGTTTCCGAATCGACACAATCTGACCGTTTCGAAGTGCGACATGACTGACACCAGTGATTTGGCCAGCCAGTTAGCCGGACAAGATGTGGTGTATTACCTCGTTCACTCTCTTCGTTCTGCGGGCAAAGCGTATGCGACCGCTGATAATGTGTTAGCTAGAAATACTGCTGTAGCTGCTGAAACAGCGGGTGTTCGCCGCATCATTTATCTAGGGGGATTGGGTGAATCCCACGACAATCTCAGTGAACACCTGCGTTCTCGACGTGACGTAGAAGACGAGTTGGCATCAACCTCGGTACCGCTGACCACCTTAAGAGCGGCCATGATCATTGGCAGCGGATCAGCCTCATTTGAGATATTGAGATATCTCGTTGAACGTCTGCCCGTGATGGTCACTCCACGTTGGGTTCGAACTGAATCCCAGCCAATTGCAATTGCCGACGTCCTTCGCTTTCTTGAAGCCTGCCTTGAACATCCTGAGACCACCGGCCAGACGATCGATATCGGCGGCGCGGATGTTGTGGATTATCAGTTCTTGATGCGATTGGTTGCTGTTCGGCTCGGACTCAAACCACGTCGTGTTCTCCCTGTTCCGGTCTTGACACCGCGACTCAGTGCCTTGTGGATTCATTTAGTCACACCGGTCGATGCAGTGATTGCTCAGCCTCTGGCCCAGGGGCTCAGCAACCGCGTTGTTTGTCGAGACAACTCAGCTCACGCACTGCTTGGCCGTAAACCACTGACGGCCGCCGAAGCCATCGATGCTGCCCTCGAACACATACGCGACGATCGGGTGGCTTCGTCTTGGACCGATGCTGGCCCACTGCCAGGAGATCCAGACTGGTCAGGCGGACGAGTGTACGAAGACTCCCGCTCAGCCACGGTCGATGCGCCAGTTCATGCGGTCTATGAAGCCATCACCTTGATCGGCGGCGGACACGGCTATTACGCCGCCGATTGGCTCTGGAAGCTCCGAGGCTTGATGGATCGGTTGGTTGGAGGACCTGGCTTGCGCCGTGGGCGTCGAACCGAGCGTGAGATCAGTACCGGCGAAGCCCTCGACTTCTGGCGTGTGTTGCATGCAGATCGGGACCGCCGATTGATTTTGTTTGCCGAGATGCGGCTACCTGGTACGGCCACACTGGAATTCACGATTGAGCAGCAGGATGGACTGACCAAAGTTGTGCAGACTGGTCGCTTTCGGCCACGTGGTCTGCTTGGCATTTTGTATTGGATGGCTGTAAAGCCACTTCATGGAATTGTTTTCTCCGGCATGCTTGGCGGGATCATCCGGGAATCCCGCAAACTTGCGGAGTCATTACCAGAAAGGCAAACCGATGTGTGAACTTGTCTGGTTCCGTCACGATCTTCGTTCCATCGATCAGCCGGCGCTGACCGCAGCGATGCAATCTTCTGAAACAGTCATCGGCCTGGTGATCATCGATGAACCCCAATGGAAGGCTTACGGCTGGGGCGAACCTCGGATTTCTTGGTACCTTCAGTCGGTTCGCTGTTTAGCGGAAGAATTAGCCAATCTTGGCATTGTTTTGCGGATCGAAAAAACGGGCTTAAGCCGTACGCAGGCGACTGTTGTTTCGCAGATCGTTCAGAAAGTTGGCGCCACACGAGTTCATACC
>CALCOW010000196.1 GCA_937899935.1 uncultured Phycisphaerae bacterium | reverse complement strand
CACCCGCTGCTCCAATTGGGCGTCATAGACCGCAGTCAAAATTTGCCCTGTCCGCTCCGATGGCTCCAAGCCTAACTCAATCAGATCATGTCCGCTGATCAGTGGCTCAGGGCTGAGACCACTTTCAGCGAGTTGCTCAACCTCTCGACTAAGGGTCGCCGAACCATCTGGATCGATGGTGTCCAAAATCGCCAGTGCCGCTGAAAAGCCAGCCTCGACGGCCAGACGCTTCTTTTGAGACACCGACAGGTGATCCCAGGCGCGATCGTCAGAAGAATCAGTCACGAGCTGAGCTTCGGTCAGCATGATTGAACCAAGCAGTCGCTGCTCAGCATTTGACAACATCAGAGCCTCGATGGCTGCTTGAACCTGCTCCTGAAGATCTTGCTCGGGCCCATGGCGATCAAGAAGCCATGCCGCCAAGGCCACTGTAGAGTTCATCTCGGGCGCTAAACCACAGACGCGGGCTGGCACACAATGATTCACGTCACCTTGAAGCACAGGACCATCTAATCCCAAATGCTGTAGTTGAGCAACGGCAATCCCTCTTCCCTCATGCCCAAGCATCAATCTTATCTCTTGACCAATCCGCTCGCGACTAATTCCAGAAAGTGCTGGCGCTAAATCAGCGATCGCATGTTCGGTTTGTGCATCAAGCG
Organism: uncultured Phycisphaerae bacterium; assembly: GCA_937899935.1. Taxonomy (GTDB): domain Bacteria; phylum Planctomycetota; class Phycisphaerae; order Phycisphaerales; family SM1A02; genus JAQWNP01. Next base: position 891 of record CALCOW010000196.1, on the reverse strand, counting down.
CAAACCCAAAGCGTGCTTGAAATCGCACGGCTCTGAGCATCCGTAAATGATCTTCTTGAAATCGGTCCTGAGCAGCACCAATGGCTCGAATCAGACCATTGCTCAGATCAACTTGGCCGCCAACATGATCAATAATTTCACCTTTGAGAGGGTCTTCAAAAAGCCCGTTGATGGTGAAATCACGGCGACCTGCGTCTTCAGTCTCTCCAACATATTCAATTGAAGATGGATGCCGATGGTCGCTGTATACACCATCTGATCGAAATGCCGCAACATCAAAACGGTGCCCTTGGCTGGGAACTAATGTGACCCCAAACGACATCCCGACCGTCTGGGCATTGGGAAACAAGTTGACCACCTGCTCCGGTCGTGCATCAGTTGCAATGTCGTAGTCCTTTGGCGGTATACCTAAAAGTCGATCACGCACACAACCGCCAGCGAAATACGCGGTAAATCCAGCATCGACCAAGCGGCGCACGACCTCTATCGCGGCCCTCCGCATAGGAAGTGGCTCACGGTGAGGTTTGCCTTTGCCGTGGTTTGCCATCATGCCTGCATTCTAGGAGACCGCTGCTTTCGTGGCATGTTGATAGAGAAGCACCCACATGCCTGCTCCGTACTTATGGACCTCTGGGCCATCAAATCCCACAATGGTGTGATCGACCTTTGACGGATCAAGTGGCGTACGCAAAACCAGCCAGCCACGTTCAGTCATAATGCTACGAAGGGTATCGGGATAGGTGAGAATTCGCTCTCTTATTGCATCGGATTTCATTGCCTCATAAGGAGGATCAATAAACACCACTTCCACAGGCCGCGGCGAGCGCACCGCAACCATCTGGCCAAGCGCGTCGGCCATCAGCGCTATCGCACGTTCAGCACAATCCAGTG
>CALCOW010000195.1 GCA_937899935.1 uncultured Phycisphaerae bacterium | reverse complement strand
ATTGCCTACGAAAAACATATTATTGGCACTTCCGTGATCAGTACCCAGGTTTGCATTTTCTGGTACGCGTCTACCAAATTCGGAATAGACCATCACCACCACCCGGTCAGCATGCCCCAACCGCTTAAGATCATTAACAAAACCAAATATTGCGTCACTCGCATAGCTCAGTAATCGCCTATGAAGGTTAGGCTGCTGCACGTGGGTATCAAAGGCGTTGTTTCGAAAAGATACGTGGTACAACTGAGTTTCAAGGCCAGCATCAATACAGGAAGCAACCTTTGGCAAATCCATTGGCACAATACCGTAATCGACGTTCGTTTCGTAATCAGACCAGGCCTTTCTGATGCGTCTGGCTGAGCTTTTTGCGCTGACGTCCACCGCCTTTAAAAACTCGTGATTTGAACTTTTATACGAAGGTTCTGCAGAAGATGAGAAGGCAACCTGATTCATCCAATAACTTCGTTGAAACCTCATTGGATCGTCAAAAACGAGCGGCGTATGTATCGCACTTTTTACTGCGAGCGATTGAGTTGAGCCAACATTGATGATCATATCTTCAGCCTGTTTCGAGCGCATAACATCTGCAGTTCTTCCCATCCAGCCAAATTCATCGCCACCATTGGGTGCACCGGTATGCCAATAGGCCATGGAAGTGAAGTGCGAATAGGAAGGCCTTTCGTAACCACAACCATGAATGATCGCTAGTTGATTGTTCTGCCATAGCTTTTGGAACCCAGACATGCCTGGGTTCAGACCAAACTGATCATCAAGTTTAAGCACTTGCGATTCGGGTATGCCAATCGTTGGACGATGCCGATAATAAGCATCATCGGCAAAGGGTACGACCGTGTTCAAGCCGTCGTTACCCCCAGACAACTCGACTACCACAAGAACAGGCATATCTTTCGAAAATGGCCCGGCAGCTATAGGCGGCATTAAACTCGTTAGCCCTAAAGCAACTGTTCCCTTAAGCAGATCTCGACGACGAATCATGTCTAGCCCCTCCTCTTAACCCAGCTGGTATTCAGGCAAACTCAACATACTGTGCAACAACTTCCTGAGCGGTTCCTCCAGAAATCCATTGGACGACCTTAGATCAGACCCTCCGATCTCCTGCTCCAGGAAGTCAACCAATTGGTCTAACACTTCTTGCTCTAGCGACACCTCAAAAAATAAACCGTGAAAAAGAGCGATCACCTCTTCTGGAGTCTCGACCTCTGCCGACAAGACCATGTCAGTCAAGCTACCCCCAAAGGTTGAACGCTCGATTGGCTTGACTCTTTGAATAGCCATCTGCCAGCCACGCATACTACCAAGGCGCGTGTTGAAGGCTTCATCTCTGTCAGCCATCATATTTGAGTCGGACATCATATCAGCCTCTTGATCCACCCCTGTAGGCTTGGTCGCCATCGTAATTGACATGCCTTGGCGCAGTCTGTCTTGGACATTGACCACTTCTGGCGTAAAAACGGGATAGCGATCTGGAGGCACAAATCCAATATCGGGGAAAAGCGAGCCCAAAACAAAATTCCCTCTTTCAAACAACA
>CALCOW010000194.1 GCA_937899935.1 uncultured Phycisphaerae bacterium | reverse complement strand
ATATAACGGTCTGGAGCCCGAATGGTTTAGAATGTCCCTCAGGGATTGTTTTTATGAAACCTTCTAATGACGTTGAGCGATTGATAGATGTAGATCAATTCCGAGGTTTTCACGCTTGGCGTAAACACATCAGGAAAAACAAGGCAGCACTGAGGAGAACGAAGGACGAATAACAGAATTTGGCCAAAGCTAAAGTACAGCGTTGAAAAATGCGTCCCGGAGCGTGCTGGGGTATTCGTCTGACAAGTGAAACAATGCCAAAGGGTTCATATTGCATCTTAAGCACAGCCAGAGCCGGCTCAACCGCGCTGGCGCGTCTACTTGACGCCGCGGAGAACGGGCATTGTCACTCTGAGCCGATGCCCAATCTGAATCGTGAGACCAGGTTGGCTTTAGACGGCTACCTGACAGAGCAACAAAAGACTCAAATTGTCGCTGAAGTATTAAAGACGCGTTTTCAGGATGGCGTCGAAGAATATGGAATCTATGGTGAAAAGAACGTGACCTATGGTCCATTCATTCCATCGCTAGCCAAGGAAACAGAGTGTCGTTTTATTTATCTGACACGCGATGGTCGTGACGTAGTCACCTCAATGATGAACTGGCATATTGCCAAGTTTGGAAATATCTATCGTGAGAGTCGGTCCGCCGATCGGCTTGAGCCTGAAGCAGTTAGCGCCGCAGCGAATCTGCTCATTAATGACGATTCCTCTGATTACGCCCGGAATCGCCCTCAGCCAGATGACCGTGTTTATGAACAATGGGAAGATATGCCCAGGAGTCATATGTGTGCTTGGTATTGGAGTAAATGCAATTCGGTATATCAACAATCGCTCGCGTTGGTTTCAGGTGAACGAGTTCGTCAAATTGATCTGGCGCGTGATGGAATTGAAGGTGTTGAGCGGTTATATCAGTGGCTTGATTTGAAGTCACCTGGCGCTAGCGAGCTTACAGAGATTCTGGACAAAAAAGTGAACTCTCTGGTCGATCGGCAGACGCCAAATCCGAAACCATCACCGGCGTGGCCCTGGTGGTCTGGCGAAATGCGTGATGCTTTTGACGATCTTGCTGGCCAGGCCATGGTTGATTTGAATTACACCCAATGTGTTCGGAGTCGATGGAAGCCAAAAGAGTATGGGCGTTTCTGGAAAGAACATGATGGTGGTCTTGAATGGTACACATGGATGTATGAATCTAGAAAAGCTGTTCATGATGATTTGCTATCCTTTTTGCAATCTCATCATGAGTTAAAGACCATTGCAGACTTTGGTTGTGGCCTGGGCGTTGGGTACTGTGATTCATTGGCAGATCGTCGTTATGTTGGTTTCGATCTGGCACAACCTGCTATTTCATGGTGTAAAGAGAATCGCAATAACGTTAATCATGATTACCGCAATTGTGACTTCATTGTGGAAGATCCAGACGAGCGATTTGACCTGGTGTTTTCTCAGGGCACGATTGATAACAGCTATGACATGGATGAATATCTGGCCGCAATGGTTCGTTGGTCGCGAGGCTGGATTTATCTGACTTGTTATCGCGGTTGGTTTCCCGAGCTGCAGGATCACAAGTATTCCTGGAATGAAGAACATGCCTGCTCGTATAATGACCTGTCACCACGACGAGCCCAACAGACACTTGAGAAACTCGGTTGTCATTCCATAGAAATTTCGCCCGTCAGCACCCGTAACGAGGCCATTCCGCGAGAAACCCGGATCATTGCCCAGGTGCCCTGTGTATCGTGACTGTCAGCCCGACAACATCTCATGCCAGGTATGATGCAGTGAAGAGATAGGTGATAGAGATCTTTTTCTGCTTTTAGAGTGAGTTTCATGTTCGGGCGAATTAAAAAACTTTTGATGGGGGCACAGGCCCAGCAGGTTGAACAGGTGGCGCCTGAGCCCGTCGTTGAAGAACCTGTTGAACCGCCGAAGCCAGATCTCATTCGGGTGGTTCAAGTCCCAGAAGCAGTTAATGTACAAGACCAAATTATCTCTTGTTACTCAGATATGACAGGGACATTCGAGTCCTTTCGGTTACTAGTAGATGCACTTGCTGTTCGGGACCATCTCAATGTCAAGCCTCTTTGTCAGTTCAAGTCAGGGCACGCAGATGACAAAGTCAATGTTGGTATTCGCGTCGATGTCGACGCAGATGCTCTGACAGCTTGTCGCATGGCTCGATATGGCGCCCGTGTTGGTGTGGCGAGTTCCTACTACTTATTGCCAACTGCACTGTATTACGGGGCCTATCAATCTGACCTCTTGGTTCGTTCTCCCGATCTTCCGCAATTGATTCAAGATCTCATTGTCACGGGCTGTGAAATTGGACTTCACAATGATGTCATGCATATCGCAGCGACCACAGACATTGATCCAGTTGCAGCTCTGTGGACAGAGTTATTCTGGTTGCGAAGTCATGGAGCCAATGTCCAAGGCACTGTTGGACATAACTCAATTGTTGTTTACGGAGTTGAAAATTCAGAAGTATTCAAGAATCGGGTTCTTTGGGACCGGGAAGTCAAAGATCAAAAAGGGCGTCCTTTTCCCTTGGGATTAGTCGACGAAACATCATTTGGCTTGTTGTATGAAGGTACTTTTGCCAAAGTATCAGAGGCCACGGATATTCATCAGGCCGAAGCATTTTCGAAGGACGCGGAAAATGCATCCATTCGTCAAAAGTCGTGGATGAAGACTTACCTAACGGAAAACCCCTGTCATGACTGGGATATTGATCTTCAGGTATGGGCGATCGGTCAAGATCGCTGGGTGGTTGGTGGCGGTGATACGTTCATTTGGGATGTGCCGCTGGCTCAGGTCTTAGAGGTAGTGACTGAATCAGAAGTCGGAAGTGAGATATTAATCGTGCTTCATCCAGAGTACTTTCGTGGGTGATGAACAAGCCAAGCCAATGTTCAATGTATCTCGGACTCAACAGAGTCAATGTGAGGTCATGGCAGATGCGCCATCGTCCACAGATAGAAATGCTCCTGACAACACATTGAACAATCAGGAAATACAACAATGGCTCAGTGAGTTTAGAGAAGCTCATGGGCGAAGTCCGCGAATTCTCCACATTGGTAATATCGCCAACAATGCGTACTTGAATGCCAAGATCTTGAACAAAAGAGGTTTTGATTGTGATGTCATCTGTTACGACTATTATCACATTATGGGTTGCCCGGAATGGGAAGAGTTAAGAATCGCAGCAGCGGATATTGATCACTTTCACCCTCTTTGGTATGAGCTTGATCTGACCGGATTCGATCGTCCGAGATGGTTCGTCCAAGGGCCACATCAAATTTGCTTGGATTACCTTTTAGCGAAGCGAACTGGCAATACGAATAGAGCAGACAGGCTCTGGCAGAAACTCGCTGACTATTGGTCCGGAAAAGTTAGTTTGGAAAGTGAAGAAGCCACTGGCTTTCACCCAATTCGATCACTTGCGAGGTTCCTCATTCGAAATGAGCAGCAACGACTTCGGGTCAAAATGACTCTTGTTCAGTCTATTGGCTTGTTGCTGTATCCACTGAGACGATTGGCGAGTGTCATGAGGCGTATGGTTAGCAGCGTTGGGAAGTACACGATGCTGACATTGCGTGGCCAACGTAACCCAGTCAAAGATGTAAGTCGATGGGCCAATTATACCAGTCGAACAACCGTTGTAAGAATACAACATGGCATGTTCCAGGGCCTAGAAAAGAGTGGTGGTCATCACTTTATTCGTAAAGGTAAGTCGCGATTACTGGCATTTGTTGATTGGTATCGGTCGCAATCAAGGGTGATTCAGATATTGCTAGGGATTCCCTTGTTGCCGCTCGCACTTATTCTAGCCTTCTTTCTACCTTTGCGATTTGTGTGGAGAGGAATCGATAAGACGGCAGGCAAGCTAGAGCCTCGGGTTGAATCTGTCGAGCAGGAGCCAGACATTCCAGCGCCATTCATTATTAGTAGAATCAGTCGTCGTGCTCAGGAGTTAGCTCAATCACAGGCCGAGTTATTCAAGGATCGGAAAGATCGCATCACCGTGGACGATGTGATTGCTTATGCCTCAACAATAGATAAGTGGTCTGAAGTGTTTGTCTACTATGATGCCATCATCGGCTATGCCACCGATGGTATTCTTCCATTGCTTTGTGAAAAACGTCCTTACTTGGCATTCGAACACGGGACCATTCGGAGTATTCCATTCGAAGAGACGAGTCAAGGTCGCCTTTGTGCCTTGACTTATCGAAGCGCTGACATGTCACTTATTACAAATTGTGACAATATTGATGCGGCGCAACAATTGAAACTGGATAAGTACCGTTTCATTCCGCATCCTGTGAATGAAGACTTAGAGGTAGGCGATTCAGCTACAGAGTTACGTGCCGAACTCTGCGAGGAGCTTGATACAGATTTCATAATTTTTCATCCGGCCCGCCAACATTGGGAAGAGGCCCGCCATCCAAGTTGGGAAAAAGGTAATGATGTGCTCATTCGTGGCTTCGCTCGTTTTGTCCATGAATGTTGCCCAAAGGCATCAGCTGTATTTGTCGAATGGGGTCTTACTGTTGACGCCACCAAGGCGCTGTTAGAGGAATGTGGCATTAGTGATCG
>CALCOW010000193.1 GCA_937899935.1 uncultured Phycisphaerae bacterium | reverse complement strand
CGCTCAACAACTACGAGTAGAAGGCCCATAAAGTAGTCCTCGATAGGCTTGATCCGTCATTCCATCGCCTTGGCCACGTTTGGCTCCAGAAGATAGCGCTGTGTTTTGGGTTTGGATATTGACCCCCTGCCCCAGGACGGGGTATCCTTCCCAGCCGATCAAATCTAGTCCCCTGTAGCTCAATTGGTAGAGCGAACGGCTGTTAACCGTTAGGTTCCTGGTTCGAGTCCAGGTGGGGGAGCTTTTTCAGCCGCCGCGAACATCGCGGCGGTTTTTTTACCCACCTTGCGAACTTAAACAGAACTTACCCGCCGTATCCAGGGAGTGGCCGAAGACTCGGTGGATTCTCCTCGCTTTCAATTTCCTGGATCAACCCGGGAATGTCGAGGGCCGCGATATCTTCGGGTTTCCACCGTTTTGCCAAAAGTTCACCTTCTAACTCGCGTAAACCTGGCAACTGAGAGCGACCTGCCCCACCGTAAAGCCGCAGCGCCTCCAAACATCGTTTGACTCGATTATTCAGACCCCAACGATCTGGATCGATGAGCGAGACACACCATGGCACACCAAGATCGATGCGATGCTTTGCAAGAATCTCCAGCCCACTAAGACGGATGCCATCTGCAAACATAATGCCACTCGGCGCCGGTTCAATAACGGCCTCATAGATCGCCGGTAGCAAGGGTTCAATTTCTTCATAGGAAAGATTGCGATAGACCGAGCCAATGCTCCCCCTTGCACGCGCATCTTCATTGCCAAGACCAGCTTTCACCGCCGCATAGAGTGATTGTCGATCCACGCCATCGAGTGAACGACCCAACATTCCATCACGCTGATTAAAAAGCGCAAAGCATAAATAGCGCTGCTGCATACCACGAGGATCCGACTCGACATCGTTCTTGGTGAGCATCATGAGGAGGTCCGGCAGCGTGGTCATTGCCGGCTCCCCAATCTTCGACAATGCCTCGGCAGCCTTGATTCGCAGCCACAAATCTTCAGCGCTGAGTGTCGCCTGGAGTGCTGAGACTGCTGGGGCGCCACGTTCTTCTAGCATGATGAGTGCCTGACACGCCCCTAAACGAGTATACAAGTCGCCTTCATTAAGCATGGCAATCAATTTGGCGATTGGAACAACCTCGCGTTGCGCCAGCGCCATCGCAGATCGCTCACGAACCACAGGTGACCAACTTCTCAGGCCAGCGAAAATCTGTTCCTCAGTTCGTGAATCGTAAACATGGTGCTTGATACGCGGACTCCAACCACGACCCAGTGCAACAAGATCCTGAGCCTTTTTTACGTCAACCTGCTCAGCAACTGACTGCTTCTTGCCTGTTAAGTACAACGTTCTAAGTGGTTGTGCGTATGCCAACAAGTAAACACCTGTGGTATCCCAGCCCGAATAGCTGTCTGGCTTGAGAGCTGGTGGCCCTTGATGCTGAAAGGTTCCATCCCAACGTCGCGCAAGGTCGTAGTACCAGCCAAACTCTTGCATCCAGGCGCCAGTGGCGTACGGACCAGACTGCGCAACCCCGGGCATCGCCCAGAGCATGTTGAAAAAGTTTCCGGTATGTCCCATATCGCGCTCACCACCATGAGACGCAACACTCATTTGAGAAAAATAGGTCGCCGCTTCATCATCATTGAGCAAATCAAACATCAGCGCAGCAATTCCATTTTTTCCGTTGTCATCATGCGTTTCAATCCACGGATTATGATCGCCATAGGGAATGCTGCCCTTGCCAACATAGAAGCGCAGCAAACTCGCGCTTTTTTCGATTGCCTGATCCAGAGCAGGATTGTCAACACCAGCCTCCCTTGCCAATATGAGCGAGAGAGCCAAGGGCAAACCTGGCGCGTTCATCATGCCATAACCAGCCAGCCTGCCATTGGCCTGTACAAAACGATGGCCCCACGATCCCACTTGGCTTTGGCCGTTCACAATTTCCATCGTGATGCGTTCAAGATCGGGCATAAAGCTGCGATCACCAGTGGCAATGACATACTCAGCCATCAGGATATTGACAGGACCGTACCACCACGAATGCAACGTTCTTCTATTGAGGTCGGAGTACTTGGAAGCCCATTCAACCTGTTGCCGAATCAATGGCAGGTACTCGGGTTGACCACTCGCGAGTAAAGCGAGTGCGTTATACGACCTTTCAATAGGATTCCCCTGGTCAGGTTCTGCAGCCATCTTTATAGCGAGTGCCGCGCAGCCTTGTTCGAAGATGCGTTTCGATTTAGAGCAATCAAACGGAGCGGTTGAACTGTACGCTCCAAACACTGGCAGTTGCACAATGACGGTTGTGATCTCCCCATCACGCCATCGCATCAGTGAAAGACGCCCGTTACTGGATTCCGCATCGGTGATAGCTTTGCCGAATTCCGTCCTGGGATCGTGTTGGAAGTGCTCACCGGCGATGCCGAGGATCACATCCCCGGGCTCGAGCAAGCCGTCTGCTGCCGATCCTTCTTCTACGAGCGTGATATAAATCTGTCGACCCTCACTGGTCTCCTCTTTATTGCTATACATCCAACCCCGCGCCCCTACTGGCCCGAGATTCCAATCGTGAGTGGCTTTCTCGGGTAAGGGGTCGCCCTGTGTAAAATCAGGAATAGTGCCGGCATCAGCTAATCGCGCCGCCGACAACACAGAAGATGTGAGAAGTGCCGCCACTGCGACCGATGTAACACATAGTTTTTTGAAGATCATGCTGCTTCTCTCAAGCGGTCGCCATCGTCTACCTCTGGCGCTCCAGCGATTACGTCTTGCCTGGCGTTTCTTGTTTCATTGTAGTTTGCTGAAGGCTGAAACGACCAAGACCACGACTTCCTCACCTGATCAACCATTCATTCAGTGACAGCAATAGGCGACCGGGCTGGAACCGTCCTGCGGGTGATCGTCATGCACCCAGCTCGTTATCCCTAATACGCCAAGATCCTCTGATCTTCGACCGATAGACCCCCAACTCATCCTGGTCATGCTTCTGGGCCACACGAGCCACCGTAAAGGCCAATTCCCTAAACTGAGACTGGTTTGGGCTTGCATCTTGCTGTCAGCTTCCTAAGCTACTCCGTCCAGCCCGCCCAGAGGCCCTAACCACCGGCAGTGATGCAAGCTACTGATCTTGGAGCGTCCCACCATGAAGAAGGACATACATCCAGAGTTCCACCCAGAGTGCAAGGTCTTTTATCGTGGTGAACACGTGATGACTGTCGGCGCTACTGTGCCAGAACTCAATGTAGAGATCTGGTCTGGCTCACATCCGTTCTACACCGGTAAGTCTAGCTTCGTTGACACCGCCGGCCGGGTCGAGAAGTTCCAGAAGAAATTCCAGGGCGACTATTTCAAGAAGAAAGAAGCCAACAAGGGCAAGTCTTCTTCTAAAAGTAGATAGCTACTTTCAACTCATGATCGCTGTTCGGCACACGATGGTCGTGCCGTCGTTTCTGTGCGCCACTGTATTATGAGCCGTCAAGTCATACTGAGTGAAGATAGACAATGAATCACGATCTCCATTCCAAGATCACGACAAAGTTGGATGCTCTCACAGAGCAGCATTGCCAATTGACAAAGGAATTGGAGGATCCAGAAATTCTGTCTGACCATAGACAGGTCCGCTCTCGAACCATCAAACGAGCTGCTCTTGATCCACTGGTCACCGAGTACCAAAAGTACCTGAATCTACGAGCTGAAATTGATGAGTATGAAAATACGATTTCAGAAGCGACCGATGAAGAGCTCGTTCAATTAGCCAAAGACGAACTTCCAAATCTGCACTTGCAGGCCGAACAAATCGTTGAGTCAATACAAAAACGATTGGTCAACGCAGATGATGATGCTATTGGTTCAGTGATCCTTGAATTACGGGCCGGAGTCGGCGGTGACGAGGCGGCGCTCTGGGCTGGTGATCTACTGGAAATGTATCGCCGCTATGCCACAGATCGAAAATGGAAGGTCAAGGAACTTGAGCTGTCGCTCGGCGATCATGGTGGCTTCAAATCCATTGTCCTTCAGATTGAGGGCGATGGTGTTTGGACATTGCTTGGTTTTGAAGGTGGAACCCATCAAGTCAAACGCGTCCCAGCCACTGAAACCCAGGGGCGAGTGCATACTTCAACAGCAACCGTAGCCGTCCTCGCTGAACCCGAAGAAGTAGAAGTTGATCTAGACCCAAAAGACGTCAAAGAGATGATCACCACAAGTCAGGGCCCTGGCGGTCAAAATGTGAATAAGGTCGCAACTGCGGTCCATCTCATTCATGAGCCCAGTGGTGTTGAAGTGCGCATGCAAGACACCAAGAGCCAATCGCAAAATCGTCAGCTTGCGTGGCAACTCTTGAGAGCCCGCATTTATGAGCGGCAAGTTGCTGAGCAAGCCGCCCAGCGATCTGCAGAACGACGAGCAATGATTGGGCGCGGCAACCGAGCCGAGAAAATACGCACCTATCGTTATAAAGACAATATTGTCGTCGATCACCGACTCGGTCGTTCGTTCAACCTCCAGGAATTGATGGGCGGCAGATTTCAGCCGCTGGCTGATGCGCTGGTTGAATATGACACCGCAGAGAAGCTAGAGAATCTCTAAACCAAGTGTT
>CALCOW010000192.1 GCA_937899935.1 uncultured Phycisphaerae bacterium | reverse complement strand
GCTTTGGTCGGCGCAAGCGTGTCGAGGCGGAGATCGCTGATGGTCATGGCACGATGCTGGTTGTCTGGTTCAATACCCCCTGGATTCACCGGCGACTTCATCCTGGAATGCGAATTGAAGTCACTGGCCGCCCCAAGAGGCAAAAAGGGCCCCTCACCATCATCAACCCGAGATGGCGGGTACTTGACGAAGAAACCAACGAAGACACCTCTCTTCACCAAGACAAGATGGAGCCAAATCCAAACGATTCACTCCAGAGCAGCATGCGCCCGGTGTACCCCGCATCAGAGCGCTTGAAGTCTATTGAAATTGGTCAGATCACCAAATCGATCCTCGATGGCGCCCTGCAGCAGATCGAGGATCATTTACCTGAGCAGTTTCGCGATCAGCGCGCCCTGCCAGCGCTTGCAGATGCGTATCGCATGGTTCATCAACCTATGACTCAAATCGAAGTTGACGAAGGCCGTCGTAGACTGATTTACGACGAGTTTCTTCTCCTGCAACTTGGCGTGTTTCTCAAGCGGCATCATCGCCAACAGACCCTTCAGGCAATAGGACTTAATTGGTCAGATGCCATTCACGAACACATTTTGGCTCGCTTCCCATTTACGCTCACTGAAAGCCAAAGCCAAGTCATTGAACAACTGGTCAATGACTGCATCCAATCAGTACCGATGAATCGATTGGTTCAAGGAGATGTCGGATCAGGCAAGACCGTTATTGCCCTGTATGCCCTTCTGCTTGCTGTTGCCAATGGCCATCAATCAGTCTTAATGGCACCAACAGAACTTCTTGCAGAACAGCATCATGGACTGCTCAACGATTGGCTTGCAGAATCAAAAGTGCGAATTGAACTCGTTACCAGTTCACTCACAACACGTGAACGCAACCGAATTATTGCGGCGATTGAAGCTGGAACAATTGATATCGTTGTTGGGACCCATGCCGTTCTCACAGAGGATGTGTCGTTTAAGTCTCTGGCTGTTGTAGTCACCGATGAACAACACCGTTTCGGTGTCCATCAAAGAGCATCCCTACGCAGCAAGGGCACCGACTCAAACATCGTTCCTCATTGCCTTGTGATGACGGCCACGCCAATACCCCGCACGTTGTCATTGACTATTTTTGGTGATCTTGATGTCTCAACCATTCACGGCATGCCGCCAGGGCGACAGCCCGTTCGAACGTTAGCCGTCCCGCCAGAAACAGCATCCATGGTCTATGCACGCGTCGGTCAGCACTTGGCTCAAGGGCGACAAGCTTTTGTCGTTGTTCCAGTCATTGATGAATCCAGTACAGGGCTCAAGGATGTCACCAGTCACTGTGAAGCACTTCGTCTTGGGCCACTTGCTCAATACCGCGTTGAAGCAATGCATGGACGATTGAGCTCTCTTGAACGGGATGCGCTCATGTATGAGTTTCGCCAAGGCGATATTGACGTCTTAGTTGCAACCACGGTGATTGAAGTGGGTGTGGATATTCCGAATGCGACCATGATGATTATTGAGCACGCGGAGCGATTTGGACTCGCCCAGCTTCACCAATTGCGAGGCCGTGTCGGTCGATCAGATCACCAGGGGCACTGTGTCTTGATAGCCGAGCCCTCAACACCTGATGCTCGCGCACGACTCGATGCACTGGTGGAGACCAGCGATGGCTTTATCATCGCGCAACTAGATCTTGATATCCGTGGCCCTGGCGAGCTTTTTGGCGCCAAACAAAGTGGCCTCGCACCCTTCCGAGTGGCCCAGTTACCTGATGATCTTGAACTGCTTCAACTGGCCCGGCGTGATGCGGCGGCACTCGTCGAGAAAGACCCACGTCTCACCGATCCCAAACACAGCTTACTCAAAAGACGTCTGCTGAAAGCGCATGGCAAGGCCCTGGGCCTTGGAGATGTGGCGTAGAGAACCCCGACCACAGGGCATCAGCGACCGTCACCTGAACAAGTTAAACTAGTAGGTTATGTCGAAGAACCAAGAGATCGCTGACCTGTTTGAAGAAATGGCAGATCTCCTTGAACTCACAGGAGCCAACGCTTTTCGTGTCAACGCCACCCGCAAGGTCGCGCGCACACTTGAAGAACTGCCGTCCGACGTCGGTGACATGGAAAACGATCCAAAGCAGATCACTGCGATTGACGGCATCGGCGCTGGCAGTGCCAAGCGAATCATCGAGTATTTACAGGATGACCAAATCGCAGATCTAGAGGCACTGCGAAGCGAAGTGCCGACTGGTTTGATTCAAGTATTAGGCGTACCTGGTTTAGGCCCGAAGACGGTCGCAACACTGTGGAAAGAAGCGAATGTGACAGGTCTTGAGTCGTTGCGAAAAGCAATTGACCGTGGCGCCTTAGAGTCACTACCGCGTATGGGCAAGAAAACCGTTGACAACATTCGACAGTCACTGGATTTCGTAGCTGCTGCAAGTACGCGATACCGACTTGACCAGGCAATGCAAGAGGCTGAATCTATTGTGGCAAGTCTTTCATCCACACCTGGTGTGAATAAAATTACCTACGCCGGATCATTGCGGCGCGGCCGTGACACCGTGGGTGATGTTGACATCATTGCAACGACATCAAAGCCAGATGCCCTAGCAGAGCGTTTTACTAGTTTGCCAGAAATTGCGAAAGTCCAAGCCAAAGGATCAACAAAGTGCTCTATCCGACGAACGAGCGGCTTGCAGGTGGACTTACGGATGTTCAAAAATGTCGGCTACGGCGCAGCTTTGCTCCACTTTACTGGTTCAAAAGAACACAACGTCGTATTGCGGCAACGCGCCATCGATCGCGGCCAGCGTTTGAGTGAATATGGGCTCTTCGAGGAAAATGATGGCGATGAACCTAGGCTCCTGGAAGCAGAAAGTGAAGAGAACATTTACGCGGCGCTTGGACTGCCCTGGATTCCGCCTCCACTACGTGAAGATCGAGGTGAATTTGTTGATCAACTGCCCACACTGATTGAGATCAAGGACATCCGCTCTGATCTTCACTCACATACCACCGCATCTGATGGCAAGCTCTCGATCGAGGAGATGGCCAAAGCTGCCAAGAAACGCGGTCTCAAGGTGCTTGCGATCACGGATCATTCCCGATCAAGCTTTCAAGCCAATGGCCTCGATGTCGATCGCCTTAAAGCGCACATTGATGCCATTCATGAAGTCAATGACAACATCAAGGGTATTACGCTACTGGCAGGCTCTGAAGTCGATATCCATGCAGAAGGCAACCTCGATTACGAAGATGACATACTTGCTCAACTGGATATTGTTGTCGCCTCACCACATATGCCGGTTAAACAAGAACCGGCAGCCGCGACCAAGCGATTGATTCGAGCCGTGTCTCATCCACTTGTAAACATTCTTGGTCATCCCACCGCAAGATTGATTAATCGAAGAGCTGGTCTTGAACCCGACATGGCAGCCGTGGTTGCCGCCGCCACTGATTCGAATACCGCATTAGAAATCAATGCCAACCCGATGCGCCTTGACCTGCGCGACACGCATGCAAGATTGGCGATGGAAGGCGGCTGTATGATTAGTATCAATACCGATGCTCATGGAGCTGATCAATTTGATCTTCTACGCTATGGAATCATGACTGCCCAACGAGGCTGGGTGACGGCAGATCGATGTATCAACACCTGGACCACGGCGAAGCTAAAGAAGTGGATTGCTGCAGGACGTACGTCGTGATGACCAAACAAGAGACAACCTCGATAACTGGCAATCGCATTCATCATGGTGACAATCTCACCGTGCTACCGAAACTGGAACCAAATTCAGTTCGTTTGATTTATATCGATCCACCCTTCAATACAGGTATCCACCGCCATGGACTACGACTCAAGACCAAACGTAATAGCGAAGGCGATCGTACTGGTTTCGGTGGACATCGATACCACACAGAGATAGAACGCAGTCATGGTTACGCTGACCAGTTTGACGACTATCTAGGCTTTCTGATGCCACGCATTGAAGCATCCCTTCCGCTACTCACCTCTGATGGTTCGCTTCTCGTCCACCTCGATCACAACCAAGTCCACTATGTCAAGGTGGCGCTTGACCAGCTTCTCGGACAAGATCACTTTATGAACGAAGTGATATGGGCCTATGACTTTGGTGGAAGATCAAAGAAACGGTGGCCAGCTAAACATGACACCATTCTTTGGTACACCTGTAATCCAAAGGACTACGTTTTTGATATTGAGGCCGTTGATCGCATTCCCTACATGGCCCCTGGCCTGGTTGGTGCCGAGAAAGTAGCCCGTGGCAAA
>CALCOW010000191.1 GCA_937899935.1 uncultured Phycisphaerae bacterium | reverse complement strand
CCCTATTGAGGTGCCGCCCAAGTACTATGTGCAAACCATAGGAACTCGCCTTGATCGAACAGCCGTAAAGAACGATCTGCAGGCCGGTGTTCCAGTAAAGGGCGCTCGCCTTGAGACCACCCGCAGCGTATCCGTACGGAGAAAATGATGCTTCCACCGGATCCGACTGAACGGGTACTCAATCGGCTTCCACCGCTGCTGAATGGCTATGAAGCCATCTGCGTTGCCATCGCTCAAGGTGACATTGATCATGCTTGGGCGGTGGCTAAGCGGATGCGCGACAACGCGACAACGTGGACAGGCCAATTGCGTGAACTCTATGAGCTAAATGACAAGAGGCGCAAACGACCATGAAATATGCCTATGCAGACCCGCCCTACCTTGGGCGTGGACGAAAGCTGTACAAAGAGCACCATGACCAAGCTCACATTTGGGACACCTTAGAAGCCCACCAGAACCTTATCGCCAAGCTCGACCACTTTGACGGCTGGGCGATGTCACTGAGTGCCCCATCGCTCAAGCAAATCTTGCCCATGTGCCCGGATGACGTACGGATTGCCGCATGGGTCAAGCCTTTTGCGGTCTTGAAAAAAGGCGTGAAC
The DNA here is from genome assembly GCA_937899935.1 of uncultured Phycisphaerae bacterium. Lineage (GTDB taxonomy): Bacteria > Planctomycetota > Phycisphaerae > Phycisphaerales > SM1A02 > JAQWNP01. The sequence goes on along the minus strand of CALCOW010000191.1, from coordinate 6,023 downwards.
CCGACCTATGCGTGGGAGCCGGTGATCTTCCGCGGAGCTCGCAAACGGGGCTTAGAGGAGCCTCACGTCAAGGACTGGGTCAGTGCTAACATTACAATGCAGAAGGGCTTGCCAGGCGCAAAGCCCCTTGAATTTTGCGTTTGGATATGTAAGCTGCTGGGCGTCCAGAAAACAGACACGCTTGTCGACCTATTTCCGGGCACAGGCATCATGGCAGAAGCAGTAGAACGACTAAAAAACAGGCGGTGGGAACAAGCACCGCTATTCAAGCAGACTGAGGGAACAACATGAAGCAGTGGCATCCAGTACCCGCCGAATACGCGGCGGCACTGGTCAAACGAACGTGGAGCAAAGACAATCAAGCACCTGAGGCGGTGGCCTACTTATGGACGTGGAGCGTCATGCGAAACAGCGTCACGGTTAGCATACGCGACCTGGCTCGCTACGCTGGATGGAGCAACTGGAAGGCTCGACAAATGCTCCAACGGGTACGCACGGAGTACAACGACTGGGAAGCAGAACCTCACCGATCCGTACAGCAACCGTACAGTGACCGTACACCTGCCGAACACCAACCGTACACCAAACCCCAACAAAAACAAGGGCTTATAAGGGTAAACCAAACACCAACCGTACAGGAACCAGACACCAACCGTACACCAACCGAACGATCGCGCGTAATTCCTAATACAAATACAAACACAACTACAAGTACAAAACACACTAAGCCGCTTGGCAGCGACGGCGTAAATGTTGCTAAGGTATGGGATGAAATACAGACAAAGCGAAAAGCGGTGGTACCTGGAGCGAAACAGATGACCCTAACAAAGCCCAGGCGGAAGGTGCTAAAGGCCCGCTTAGTCGAGCACTGTGAGCAAGATGTGCTTTCGGTCGTGGACTGGTGGCTAAACTCAACTCATAAGCGAGCGGTATATCTAAGGCAGGAAGGTCACGGCATAGATACGTTGCTGAGGCCATCTAACTTCCCGCAGTACTTAGACTTTTCAAAAGAGGCGAAAAGCCCCACAAGGCGAAAACCGAAACCGGACCCAAAAGCTCCACCAAAAAGGCCCCAGCTGCCAACTCTTGCTGACTATTCCAGTGAGGAAATTAGAAAAGCTCAAACCGAGCTCATTGCTCTACGTGACGGCATGAAACCAGCGACGTGGAAAAACGCGATACTGACGTACCTTCACCAAGAGCGACAGAAACAGACGGTTGCTAAAAGCGAATGAAATGGGCTAAACCCTCTTTGGAGGGAAACCATGACAGAAAAAGCTGCGGCCATCTGGGCCGATATTGACAAACTGAAGCCTTGGGAAGCCAACCCTCGGAAAAATGACCACGCCGTACCAGACGTTGCAAAGTCTATTGAGCGCTTTGGCTTTGCCTCACCGATTATCGCCAACAGCGAGGGACAGGTCATTGCAGGGCATACGCGACTCAAAGCCGCTAAATACTTAGGGCTCACAAAGGTGCCAGTGCGGTACATGGACCTGGACGATGTGGACGCCAAGCTTTTAGCCTTGGCTGATAACAAAGTGGGCGAAAAAGCAGACTGGGACGATGAGGCCCTTACCGCCGTCATGCGCGAGCTGGACCAGCAAGGTGCTGACCTTGAAGAGCTTGGCTGGGGCGATGACGAGGTGCAGGCTATGCTCAATGAGGTACTTGAGGAACCGACCAAACCAGACGTTGAGTTTAGCGAATTCATTGACGAGGCCAACAACTACATCGTGCTGGTTTTTAGATCGGACATGGACTGGCTGGCTGCACAGACTCACTTTGAGCTTGAAAGCAAGTACTCCAAACGGGCCAACGGTAAACCTTGGAGCAAGGGCATTGGACGTGTAGTCGACGGTGCTAAATACATAGATTCATTACAGAAAAGCTGATGCGTATACTCGTACCAAGCTATGGGCGAGACGGTACTGCAAGCACGATGGACATAATGCCGTCTGCGATGGTGGTAGTGCCGAGCTCGCAAGCAGAACAATACGAACGCCATTACCCAAACCGGGTGATTGCTATACCGGATGACCAGGACGGTAACATCGCTCGAAAGCGAAATGCTCTATTGAACCTGCTAGCGCCAGGCGAAGCTTGCTGGATGATAGATGACGATCTAAAACGGGTGCATCGCATCAAGGACGGCTACGTCAAGGACGTTGAACAAGTGCTTGAAACATTCACGGTGTTACTTGAGCAACTGGGGGCATACTACGGCGGCTTTTCTAACAGCAGTGACCCCGTCAAGTACGCTGAATACGCACCGTTTTCGCTGTGCAAACCCAGCTATGGCTGTGTCTATATTCGACGCGATCCGGGTATTAGTTACGATGTGGGCCTCGGACGGCATGAGGACGCGGACATCTACCTGCAGTACATGAACAAGCACCGACGGGTCATGCGGGACAATCGCTATTACTTTGAATTTGAGTGCAACAAAGACATCGCCAAAAAGACCCAACGCGGCGGCATTGAGCACAGCGAGAAGCACTACAATCCTGCACTTGACAAGCTGATCAGCAAATGGGGCGATCTGATCAAGATCAAAAACGGCAAAATGAACGGTGTCAGGCAACCCATACGAGGCATCTAATGATCATTTGTTCACCATCATGGAAACGAGCAGACACCTGCTTTACTCACAAATACCTACCCGTGCGATACGTGGTTTGCAGTTCACAGGCCGACGAGTACCGAGCTAATGGCTTGGACGTTTGGGAGTGCCCAGACTCGGCTCAAGGCAGCGTGTGCCGTGTACGGAACTGGATACTCGACAACGCCGACGATGAACGAGTGCTTATTTTAGACGATGACATCCATTACCTTGGACGATGGAACGGTAACAAGCATCACAAGATGACAACGGACGAAGCCCTTGAGTTTATAGAGCACGGCTTCAACCTTGCTGAACAGCTGGGTGTTCGCATGTGGGGCATCAACATTATTCAGGACAAAGGTGCCTATCGCGAGTATACGCCGTTCAGCATGAACAACGTGGTGCTTGGGCCATTCGGCGGCTTCCTCAATGCAGATCTGCGGTACGATGAAAACCTGCCGCTAAAAGAGGACTATGACTTGAGTTTGCAGATGCTCAATAAATACCGCAAAATCCTTCGCATCAACTATGCTCACTATGTGTGCAAGCAACACACCAACCTCGGCGGTTGCGCATCCTATAGAACAATCAACAGGGAGCGGGAGCAATTTGACCTATTGGCCGCTAAATGGGGCGATCAGATCATTCGACGCGATAGCGGTGCCTCAAAGACTCGAAAGCGTCAACAATCATACGACATCAACCCAATAGTGCGAGTGCCAATCGCAGGAGTATAAAATGCCAGCTGGACCAGCAAAGAAATTTTACGGTGGAAAAAAGAAAAAAAAGAAGGGCAAGAAGAAATGAGCAAACTGACGCCGGAAGTTACCTCGCGATTAGTGGAGGGCATAAGGCTCGGGCTCACCAATAAGCTGGCTGCTGCTTACGCTGGCATAGGCGAGTCGACTTACTACCTCTGGCTTCAGCAGGGGCGGGACGGAGACCCAGCAAAGTTAGAGCTTTTGGAGTCACTAAAAAAAGCAGAGGCTCAAAGCGCTGCTCAAGCCCTGGCTACAATCAAGCGCGCTGCCATGGACGGGAACTGGACTTCTGCCGCATGGCTTCTGGAGCGTCGCCACGGCTATAGGCGCGAGCAGGCACTGGAGGCCGATGAGGATGTGCAGGTGCAGGAGCTTGTTGACCCCAACAGTACAGAAGGGCGTGAGGCTATCGTCACTCACATTGCTGAGCTGCCAGAGGAAATCATACTGGCTGCCTTGAACCGGAGAGCGGTCAAGCAATGAACCCCGTTCACTACTCCAGCGCCACGGACCAATGGGCAACGCCGCAGGACCTATTCGACCAGCTGGCTGCTAAATACCCATTCACCATCGACGTATGTGCCCTACCTACCAATGCCAAGTGCCGACGCTACTTCACCCCGGAACAGGATGGACTGGCGCAGGACTGGGATGGCGAGGTCTGCTGGATGAACCCACCATACGGGCGTGAGATCAAGCGATGGATGGCTAAGGCGGTGGATGAGTGGCAGAAGGGCGCGACAGTGGTCTGCTTGGTGCCATCCAGAACCGACACAGCATGGTGGCACGACTATGCGATGCAGGGCGAGATCACCTTCTTGCGAGGTCGGCTCAAATTCGGTGATGCCAAGAACAGTGCGCCATTTCCCTCTGCCATAGTGGTTTACGAATGACGCTATATGGCTTCTGCATTCAGGTCGGCAACGAAGTCTACGAGGCTTGTGCTTGGGGCTTGGATGTGGACGATGCGTTCAGCGTGTTGCCTGAGTGCCTGGCCTTCAACAATAGCCTTGGGCTCACCGAGACCGAATGGGAATACTGTGCTCTCGCGACGTTCGACAATGACGTGTTTCTAATATGGTGGCTCGGGCAGGGCGTGGCATGATTGACCTAACCCGCATCAAGGCGATGGCGTCGTCATTCAAAAACAATGGCTTGGCTACTTATGAGCTTGAGCTGCCGGGGCTTGGGGGCATGAGCCCAGGACAGAAGCTTTTCCATGCGAGCTCACACCAACGTCGGCTTATGATCGCCGGTAACCAGATCGGCAAAACCAGGGCCTTGTGCGCCGAGGTATGGTGGCACGCGCTTGGGCGTCACCCTTACCGTGAAGTGACCGAGGGCCCGACGCTGGGCTGGATTATGACCGCTGACCTGAAAGGCGGCTGGGCTAACTTCAGTAGAAAGCTAAAAGAAATCGAGCCACCCGGCGCTGTCCACCAGCGATGCTTTTATGACGATGCTCGTGGCTATACCCGCGGAGGCAGCAAGATAGTCGAGCTGACCAATGGCTCGCTGATCATAGGCAAGAGCGGTAGCCAGGAGCAGATGGCTCTAACGGGTGCCACCATCGATTGGCTGGCTATCGACGAGTTGCCTAAACAGGGACACTTTGGCGAGGCCCGCTCGCGTGTCGCGGTCAACTCGGCCCCGATCTTCATGGGCTTTACTCCAATAGGCCGCCCCGCATTGTGGCTAAGAGACTGGGTCGATGGGAACCCAGACGATGGCACTGTGGCTAAAGAAGACTGGGACTTACACCGCATCAAGCTCTCGCCCGAGAACTGTCCACACCGCGACCCTGACTCAATCCGACAGCAGATAGCAGGCTATGGGCCGTGGGAATATGCCCAACGTGTTGACGGTGCATGGGAAGGCATCAGTACCGATGCTTGGATCGAATTTAGCGAAGACAATGTGTTCGACGATCCGCCGGAAAACATTGAGAAGCTTGGCCTTGGATGGGATCATGGCGAGAGGCCCGGCGCAAGCGTTTGTTACCTTGTGGGCTGGGATGGCTATAGGTTGTGGGTGCTCGACGAGTATGTAAGCCAAGAGCGAACCACGCCTCGCGGTGAGGCCAAGTACGTCAAGGACATGGTGGAAAGCTGGGGCGTAAGCCTGCATCAAATAGATGAGGCTCGCGGAGACAGCAACAGTGCAGGTCGGCTCGGGCTTGGGTTTAGCGTCAACGAGTTGCTCGAACGTGGGTTCGCTGATTGCGTCGGAAGTAGCCGGCCACCATTCAATATACAGGTGCCATGGAAGGGCTCTGGCTCTGTCAAAGCAAGAGCTCGCATGCTATCGTCAGCGTGCATCGAGGGCCGCTTTATGGTTCACAGCAGATGCAAAAGGCTTATCTCAGCGTTACGACATTGGCGGGGCGAATCGAATGGCGACCTCAAGCATCACTTCGATGCGGTTGGCTATATCGCCGAATGCTACCTCACTGAGAGCCTGGACTCTTCACCATACATGATCATTTAGGAGCAAACATGGCAGATGAAAAAGTGGCTAAGAAGCCCAAGGCTAAAAAGGCCGTTCCAGAAAAGCCCGCCAAAAAGGGCGACATCAAGATCGTAATTGGGGCCAAGGGGAAACCCGCTCAGGAGCCCGGCGTAGAGCTTTGGGTGCTCGATGGCGAAGAACAGACCAAG
>CALCOW010000190.1 GCA_937899935.1 uncultured Phycisphaerae bacterium | reverse complement strand
GCTAATAAATCTTTATTTCTTTGATGGAATTCCTCTAAAAGACCTTCAAACTTTTTCCAAAACTCATCTGAGGTTAGATCAAGCCCTGATAACATCTCATCACTGAGAAACCTATCAAGAGCATTGTGGATATTAAGACTTCCGCGTTTAATGTAATTTTCCATATTAATATTTTATCAGAGGTATTAGACGCTTTCTTTAACTGCCAACCTCAAATCAAATGGAATACTCCCAAGATTGTCATGACTATGTTTTAAAGATGTTATTGAATTAAAGAAAGAATCATCCATTTCGATAATCTTACGTAAATTCATATCAATATGGCCCAACACTGTCTCATAGACAGTACATATATTATTTTCTGAGTCTAAAAGGCATCCCAATATATGAATACATTTCCTGTTTAAGCCAACAATTCTAAAAGAAGGATATATTGAATCTCCCTCAAGAAACTCTTTAAAATATTTTAAATTTTCCTCTAAGGTAAATGAGGAATATCCATTATTAAAATAATCATCATCAAAGCCCATATCTGTGTACATTTGGCCCCAACACCCATCAAAACATCTGGTATATGATCCAGTATTCATATGACCATTGTGGTCACACATCTCTTGAGTAACCAATATTTTTTCACCGTGATAAGGAAATAATTCTTTCATAAATAATGATTCTTAATTGGAGCGGGAAACGAGGTTCGAACTCGCGACCTCAACCTTGGCAAGGTTGCGCTCTACCAGCTGAGCTATTCCCGCATCACAAGTGGGTAGTAAATATAACTGCAATGGAATGGGCTTTCAAGCAGAATTGTAAAAAGTTTAGTGATGAAAGAGATTCATAAAACTCATCATTACTCATCATTTTGGTATGATTAGGATTGTGGAACTTTTATTAGATTTTTAAGAAATGAGTAGGCTTACTTATTTATCATGATAGAAACAAAAACATTTTCACCAAATGTCTTTAATAGCTTTGCTATACAAGCTTATCGTTTAGTGTTTGGTCGTATTTTACCGCAGTCATTGTTTCGCGATAAAATACCTGCTGAAGCAGATCGCAAGGCAGTAAAGGGAAAGTTTGATTTAGAAATTGTTAGTCACTGTTGGGGTTATGCCAACATGTTAACCTATCAATTAAGCTCGTTTGTAAACTATCCACCAACAAAACTAAATTTAACTGTGACCGTTTTTTATGCTGAAGAAGATACTAAAACAAAGGCTACGTTGGACTTCTTTAGTCAAATAACCATGCCAAATATCACTTGGAATTTCTATCCACTTTCTAAAGGAAAGCTCTTTAGACGTGGTATAGGCCGAAATATGGCTGCGCGGTCAACAGAAGCTGACTGGATATGGTTTACAGATTGCGACGTTATCTTTTATGAGAACTGCTTAGACTCACTCGCCGATAGTTTACAAGGCGAGAAAGGTTCATTGTTTTTTCCTAAAGAAGAAAAAATCACTGAGATGTTAAATGATGATGACCCATTATTGTCAAATGATGCCCAACCACAAGTTATCGATATAGAAACAGAAAATTTCAGTTTATACGAGCGTGGTAAATCCCGTGATAAAGCACGCGGCCCATTTCAAATTGTTCATGGTGACGTTGCTCGTGCTATAGGTTATTGTGAAAAACTGTCAATATTTCAAACTGAATCTGACCGTTGGCGTAAAACCTATGAAGACACCGCCTTTCGCTGGCTACTTGGCACTGATGGTGAGCCTAAGCATATTGATGGTGTTTTTCATATTCGTCATGTTACAAAAGGACGTTATAGTAAAAATTCTCAATTGTCTAAAGTGCGTAGTTATATCCGTTTAAGCCAAAAATAGTTACATGGCATACATACAACAAAAATCAGTTAAGTCCCACATCATGTTGTTTGATTCAGGCCATTTCCCTGTACCTGTCCCAAAAATGTTTACGGGTCAATATTGGAAGACACAAAATGCCATAACAGGACAGGCAACCGGCCGTGGCACCACCTACTTTTTTAAACATAACAAAAATGAATATGTGTTACGGCACTATCGTCGCGGCGGCTTGATTGGAAAAGTACTAAGTGATCAATATATGTACACAGGTATTGAAAAATCACGAGCATGGCGAGAATTTAAGCTGCTACAGCAAATGAAAAATATGGATTTAAATTGTCCAACCCCGATCGCAGCGATGTTGAAGAAGACTGGCTTATATTACCAAGCCGATATCATTTTAAAAAAAATTTCCAGCGCTAGGGACTTACATCATATTTTACTAGCAAACAGCTTAACCGCTGATGTTTGGAAAAAAATTGGTCAAACCATTGCCAAATTTCATCATCATCAGATTTATCTCCACGATTTAAATATCCACAACATTATGCTCGATATAGAAAACGAGGTTTGGTTAATTGATTTTGATAAATGCCAAATTAGACAAGGCAGTAATTGGAAAAACTCAAACATAGCGCGTTTAAAGCGATCATTTGAGAAAGAAAAACGATTACATAATATTTATTGGCAACTGGCCGATTGGCAAATACTAATATCTGCCTATAACGAAGCGGCAATGGCTAATGTTTAAGCACATTCACATTGTTGCCTGCTCGCCGCGATCCGGAACTACTCTCTTGCACGAGGCGATGGTCACCTGTTTTCGGACAAACAAGCATTATGACCATGAGATTCGCTTTCACCTCGTAACCGCAAAAAACAACGATGTGGTTATCACGAAACGACCCAAAGATACGTTGTACATGCCAGGAGTAATCGACGATCCTAATCTCTATGTCATTTACGTAACGCGCGATCCGCGTGATGTCATCGTTAGCCGGCACGGTAAGAGCGAGGATATGTACTACTCGAACATTAGGCTTTGGCGTGAATTGCATGCCTGTGCACGCTCATTGTTCGGCCACGATCGTTTTCTCAATATCCGGTACGAGGATTTCGTAAATAACCCTGATGCCACACAAAGCCAAATCACTGCAAAATTTCCATGGCTTGAGAAACAACACAAATTTTCTGAGTACCATGAACACGCGCAAGTGTCTGAAAAGTCAAAGGTTGCAATGCGTGGCGTCCGTCCTATTGGACCGACCAGTGTTGGTGTCTGGCGAAAACATCTCGGTCGCATCGTCCAACAGCAGGCAATCCACGGCACAATGACACCAGATCTGGTCGGTTGTGGATACGAATCATCGCCGGATTGGGAAGTTGTTCTGGACGGCGTTTTACCGGATAAATCTAACAGTTGGTATCCGGAGAAAAAACCTTTTTGGCAGAGAATTTCGCAATCCATTGATGCTTCGAGAAAAATAGCTATCTATCGGCGCAAGAAAGGACTTAGTCGAATCAGCAGAGCAACCAATGATCGTTAGCCATGCAAAGAAGTTTATTTTCGTAAAGACCCGTAAAACCTCGGGCACAAGCATGGAGGTTAGTCTGAGCCAAGTCTGTGGTCCCGATGACATCATCACTCCGATATCGTTTGAAGACGAACTCGTCAGGCTGGACATGGGCGGCACGTTACCTCAGAACTACGCTGGTCTTGGAGAGCAGCGATATCGCGATATGATAAAGGCACGCAAGATGAAATTTTTACGCGCCAGACGCCGTGGCAAGTTTTTCAATCATATGCCGGCTATTGCGATTCGCGAGCACGTCGGCAAAAAAACTTACGATGATTACTTCACTTTTTCGATCGAAAGGCATCCGTACGAAAAGGTTGTATCACATATCTATTATCATGCGCGCGGAAAAAAGAACTGGAGTTTTGACAAGGAGCTTGAGCGTGTTCTGAAGAAGAAGTATTACGTCAATTACCCAACCTATTCAGACGGTGAAAAACCTATTGTCGATTTCATTGTCAATTTTGACAATATGCAGGAAGACCTCACGACCCTCGGCGACAGGCTTGAATTTGATATTGTCGCGCACTATCCACAAACCAAACACAAATTCCGAACTAACAGAAGGCCTGCATCCGAGCTGTTGTCGCAGAAAGTAAAGGACCAAATATATAAGAACTGCAGGATCGAGTTCGATGCAATGGGTTACGAGCGTTAGCCATGCACAAATAGTGGAAAATCAAAACATTGCTACGGCTACTCTGCTACCGTAGGCTGCTTGATAAAATAAAGGATTAAACTAAATTTGCTCAAGAGCTTCAACCATTTTTGCTCTTACGATTTCAACTGCTTTAAAGGGTCTAATCATGACTTTAAAATTAAGTATCTTGCCATCATCATCCCACTCAATCATATCCACCCCATTTACGCTTATATCATCAATTGTCGTCTCAAACTCAAGAACAGAGTGATTACCATCATTCAATTCTCGTGTATATTTAAAGCTGTCCATATTGAATGAAAGACCAGCTGCACTTAGATACATTTTTGTAATTTCTTTGCCTTCAAGTGGCTTAAAAACTACGGGCGAATAAAAAGTAGCATTATCATTGAGAAGGTTATCAAGAAGCTCCATTTTCCCTTCAAGAATAACTTCATGCCATTTCTTTATATAATCTGCTGCATCTGTCATACAAGTATTATAAATTTAATTCAAAAAAAAGGAGAGCTATGCTCCCCTCTTTTTTAAGATTGCTTAAAAATTAGAAATCTTTATTAAATCTGACTCCATATGCCATTGGAGGAGCATACATTGCTTTAACAAATCCAGCATTAGCAGGATATGAATCAGTCTTAATTAGCTCATCAGTAGCATTGTGGACATAAAATTCAAGAGCCCACGCATTAGCTTCATCAATAAAAACCATGCTGGTGTTAACGGTATATAAATCATCTCTTCCACTATGGAATGGTTCGGAAGCATAGTTGCTCTCGTTATAGTACATTTCACCAGTGTAATTAGCGCTAATTACGTTCATGATTCTAAAACCATTACTTGTGTAAGTATTATGCTCAAACTGAAGATTCCATGATAATTCAGGAGACCAAGTAAGATTCTTACCACTTAAATCAATAGTTCCATCAGCGCTACATGGGTCAACACCAACTAAGGCTCTCTCCATGCAGAGATATCCGTCTTGAGTAGCTT
>CALCOW010000189.1 GCA_937899935.1 uncultured Phycisphaerae bacterium | reverse complement strand
CCGACTTCAACGGTGACAACATCGTTGACGTGCAAGACTTCTCAATACTGCTGGTCAACTTCGGTAATAGCTGCGAGTAAACGCAGCTACTTGTTTGGCTGATTTCAAAAGTAAAAAGAGGTCCGAACACGAGGTTCGGACCCTTTTTATTTAGGGCATTCGCTGGTGTGTGAGCCCCCCCAACACAACTGCTCCAGCCCCTTGGTTTTGCCCCTCACGGGCAGGCCCTATAATAACTGGTCAAGACCACCAAACGGGTTATAAAAACCCTAGTTTTGCGATTCAAAAGAAGAGGCTCATAAGTAGCCTGTCTGGCAGGTCCTACAACAATCGTGCGGTGCATTGAAAAAGCAGCCCCAAGTCATTGAGGCTGCTTTGGTGATGGTTCCAGTGTCTGGGACCATCCTTTGCAGAGGCCCCTAGCTCTTCCTACTAAGGGAACTGCAACGTTTTTTATACGAGCACTATTGGCAACAACCAAAGTTGACCAGGAGGGTTGAAAAGTCCTGGATATCAACGGCGCCATTTTGATCGAAATCGGCTCCACAGCAATAACAATCGCCACCGAACTGAACGAGCAGAAGGCTGAAGTCATTGAGGTCTACCTGGCCGTCACGGTTGGCATCACCAGGTTGGGGTGGATCGGTGTGTGGTGTAACAACCATTTCTAAAGATGCCGCTTGGGCGAGACCTAAAGTGACTGCAATATTTTCACTTGCGTAGATGTCTGGATAAGAGGCGGGTACTGAACCTCCGGGTTGGGAAGCACTATGAAGGCTGGTCACACCAAGACTGATGTAGCCGTCGCTGAGTCCATTGGCCAGATAACAGTGGTTTGATGGGTTGGCTATATCTAAATCAAAAACAACGATAGATCCTTCTGGAACGGGATCTCCGGGCATCAGTTTGGCATATTGACCAACAGCGAATGGTTGTGGATCAAAACCGTTTGCCACGTTTTTTGAGATGTCAATAAGTTCACCATCGGGACCAATATTGGCTGGATAAGCGGTGCGAAGGTTCGCGTCACCAATCGTCGAATAGGGGCCATCATCCCCAAATGTGGCGCCCGTATAACCATCTCGGAAACCGACGGGTGAGAGGATGATTGGCCGGCCTGGGTCAAGATCCGGAGTGCCACCCTCGATGAGATATGTTTCATATCCATCCAGAGTTGGGTCGTACACAAATCTCTGATCACCTAAGATCATCATTTTGATTTGGGCGGATTGAATTGTGTACCCGAGTTGTCCCAATCCAGTTGGGACCTCATTGCTGGTGTCGTAACCAAGCACGATCTGACCAGATCGGTTATCAAAGACTGAACCAATACCGCCAAAAAGTGGCATGGCTGGTCGTGCACCAGGGGTGCTATTGAATGGATACATCCATCGATCAGCTGTAGGGGTGGGTAGCGAGAGATCAATCTGCTGGGCTGAAGCGACAGCAGCCATGCTGATGCTGACTGCGGCAAGAGAGAGATGACTTCTTCGTTTTGTGTTCATGAGTGGGGCACCTGAAAGCTGTACGTAGGTTCAATCCAGGGGGACCAGAAAAAATCCAAATAAGCTAGGTAAGATCCTTGTTATCAAATGGTTGCTAGTCCATCAGGGACGGGTCGCTAGGGTGTCTTTAACCAAGACCGCTGGTCGAGCAAAGATCGCCTTTTGAGCTCTTAAGAGGCTGGTGTTTTCGGATCGTTGGTTGTACCAAAGAGCAGGCCGCTGTGTCAATATAAATGAGACTCGGTCTCAATTAAAAATGAGACTCAGTCTCAATTTGTATAGACAGATGCTGCCTACAAGACGTATATTTCTCTGTCCATGGCTTTTTGTGAATCACATCTAGGTGCCCCAAAGCCCGTTCTCGCAGTCGGCTCGCGGTCGAACGGAGGCTTCACATTGATAGAGCTCTTGGTGGTTCTCGGCATCATTGCGATCTTGACGGCCATCCTTGTCCCATCACTAGCAAGTATGGGCGCCAATGCATCAATCGCAGCGGAATCCACTGCAGCAAGGCAGCAACTCAAGGCATACAGGGACTATTCAAACGACAATGATGGCAAACTTATGCCGGGGTATTGGAATCGATATCAAGTAGACAATCCTGGTACCAGCTTCAATGAAAGCTCGTGGCCATTACTTGAGGCCAGAGATGACACTGGGAAGTTTATTCGCGACTCATCGGTTGCTGGCCCAGTTTCTGCTCGGTATCCCTGGCGACTGGCTCCTTATATGGACTATCGCATGGCGAGTATGTTTAGTGGGGAGCAATCAGCCTATTTTGATTCGATCAAGGAAACAGTTGAGCCCTCCAGCCCTTGTTATCTCTACATGCTAAGCCTGTACCCATCACTTGGTCTCAACACCATGTGGTTGGGTGGTGATACGAATTACACGGCTGATCTAGCGCCAAGTGTGGAGGCTCTGACAGGAAGGCTTTATGCAGAGCGTCTGTCGGAGATTCGTCATCCAGCGAGATTAATCGCTTTTGCTTCCGCACACGAGGTTGATCACAGTGATCCTCAGGTTTCATGTGATAGTGGGTCGACCACTGCCTCAGGCTTGCAGGCGGGTAATTTCAGAGTGCTTTCACCAATCTGGAATC
>CALCOW010000188.1 GCA_937899935.1 uncultured Phycisphaerae bacterium | reverse complement strand
CCCGCTGTTTCGAAACAACTGCCCCAATGTGACAACTGCCGGGTTCTTCTCCCGCAATTCATGCTTCAGCGTATGCATGTCGAGGGTGTCCGGCCGTAGGCCAGTCATGACGCTGACGCGACTGGGCCCACACAGAGGCTGTTGGCAGTAAGCCGCGTCAAAACGCACTCCCATCCTGCTAAGCCGATCCAGATTTGGCGTCTTCACGAGTGGATGGCCGTACGCTCCGAGGTCACAGTTCATATCGTCGGCGGCGATAAACAGGACATTCGGTTTTCCGGCCGCGAATGCGACTGAGTCACTGAGAAGAAAGACGCTTGCGTGAAGACACATCGCTACAGCGACAAGCAACTTTGGTTTAATGGTCACGTGGTACCCTTCGGATTTCGGGCCATGAACTGAATTCCGGTCGGTCATTTTTTGTTCCAGTCGGGGTTTGGTTTTGGGACATTCGCGCCAACGGACTCTCTCCATTTATCCAGCTGCTGTTTCAACTCTTTCGCTCGCGCGGGATACGTTTTCGCAAGATCGGTGCGTTCACTTCTGTCGTTCGCGAGATCGAACAGTTCGACGCGATCATCTTCGTAGTAGTGGATCAGCTTCCAGTTTCCGCTACGGACGGCACTAGCTGGCGTCATACGTGGATAGTAATGGGGATAGTGCCAGAACAGAGCTCTGGGTGGGAGTTTCTTCTGCTCACCCTTTAATAGAGGGAGCAGGTTGACGCCGTCGTTTTGCGGGACTTCGTCACCTTGTATTCCAATTCCGGTGGCCAGTGTCGAATAGAAGTCCTGTGACAGCACCGGCTCATCGCAGACGCTTCCGGGTTGAGTAATGCCTGGCCAGTGAATCATCAGTGGTACGCGAATGCCCCCTTCGTAAAGGGTACCCTTGCCGGAACGCCACGGGCTATTGCTGGTCGGAGGAGCTCCGGCTGACTTTCCCGACGGAAAGTCTACTCCGCCATTATCGCTGGTGAGGATTACGATTGTGTCGCGGTCAAGTTTCAATTGCTTTAGCGTGAGGAGAAGACGGCCGACATTCTCATCAAGGCTGGCCAGCATGGCCGCGTAGACGGCGTGCTTATGAATCACCCCGGGTTGCTTGTCTTTAAAGTGGGCAATTGCGTCCTGCTTCGCTTCAATCGGTGTATGCACCGTGTGGTACCACAAACTCACAAAGAAGGGGTGTTCCTTCTGCTCGTTGATCAGTCGGATTGCGTGATCGGTCAGTTTGTCTGTCAGATATTCGCCTGGCTTTCCTGTGCCAACGGGGACGTATCGTAATTCCGGATCAGACTTCGACCAGGCTCCGCGGTATGGATAGAAAAACGTGCTGGGAGCACCCCAGTACGTCCCACCGATGTTGATATCGAAGCCCTGAGTCTCGGGATAGTAAGCCGACCGACCGAGATGCCACTTACCAATATGAGCCGTGTAGTAACTCTGCTGTTTAAAGAGTTCAGCAATGGTGACCTCTGTACGCGGAAGATCGGGATTGGCCACTGCGTTCAACAGCATGCGATTCTTTGGACCACCTGCAAGAGCACCCTCGTGCCAGATCGTCATGTCAAGACGAGCTGGATGTTTGCCGGTCATGATTGCTGCTCGCGTTGGCGAACAGACGGGCGAGGCTGCGTAAGCCTGCGTAAAGCGGAGTGACGTCTTGGCGAACTGATCGATATTGGGAGTCTCGTAGAAATCGCTCCCCTGAATTCTGGCGTCGCGCCATCCCCAGTCGTCGACAAGAATGAACAGAACGTTAGGCGTACTCGCGGGTACGATCTGCTGAAAAATGCAGATTGAAAATAGCGTTAAAGGTAGAAGTCTCATGGAATCTCTTTGGAAAAAGCCTTCGGGCCTGGACAGAATACGGGCTCAGAACCAGTTGTGCTGGTATGAGTAAATGATGAAGTACTTGATGTAGTCAATTGTTGGTTGATGGTTCCAGGCCTCCAGTTCGCGTCGTGCGTCATCTGGTGACGGAACAAGTTTCGTGCTGTTCATTCGGATTTGTGTCGACTCGGCGTCGGCATCAAAACTAATGAATCGCTCTTTGTCAGCCGTCCATGCTTGCCATTCAATCGGCATGTCGGCCGCTCTGCGAATCACACCATCGGGCGAATGCAGAAATGCACGCAGATAAGCTGTCATTGCTCGTGCGAGCGATTTTCTCCCCCGATAATTCCTGTCATTCCATCGCTGTTTCTGCCAGCGCACCCACTTCGGTGGCTCCACGTCCATCCAGTCAAAGAAGAAAGGCAGTTCGAAACTGTGGGAGGCTCCTAGGAAGAACCGATGAGACTCCTGATTAGGATACTTGAGATCGTAATTGCCCGAGCCGTAATCGAACTGAAAGACATAGACGGGACACGCCGGATGCGAACGCACCATGGCCCGTGCCGGATTCTGGGCGCCGTTCCAGGTAAACAGACCGGTGGTCATGCGGTTAATGAAGTTCCAGCCTGTCTTGAATTCCGCGACGGACTCGAATTTGACGCGTGCCTGCCCATCCAGTCCGTCCTCGATCGCCTTGTCGAGTGACACGTCACCCTTCATGGCATTGTCGAATGCCGACTTGAAATGGCCATAATGAAAGTACTTATTCTCGTCGTGATCCGTACCGATCATGACTGGCTTGGGAAACCAGTTTCCCTTACCGAAATTCACATCCTTCGACACTACTTGTCCATCTGCGAATCCGTAGACAAATTCAGGCTTCCCTTTTCTACGGTACTTTGCGGGAATGTTCGGCTGGTCGAAGTCGCCCCAGTCCATCGATCCTTGGCCGTTTGGCCGTCGATAGCCGCGATTGAGTTGTGCCGGTGTTCGACTCCTTAGAAACTCTGCAATGTCACTATCGCTCATGCCGTCCAGTTTTGATCGAGCGGTATCGTGAGTCTCCGCCATCCCGGCATCTACGAGCATATTGATCATCGCCAGCCGGCTGGCTTTGTCGCCTCGAGAATGCGGAGCCGCAAATGGATAGGCACTCGCGAGGAAGGCTTTGTGAAAATACGGTTCGGCCAGCTTTGAATGTAGCAACAGGGCAACGTTTGAGGCGCCTGATGACTCGCCGGACAGCGTCACGTTCGTAAGGTCACCACCGAATCTTTCAATATTCTTTTGAACCCACTTGAGAGCATGAACGATGTCGAGCAATCCGAAATTGCCGGAGTCGTTCAATTCATCTCCAGGACGCCCGGTCCGAAGCGAAGGATGAGTGAACCAGCCCAGCGCTCCGATTCGATAATTCATCGTCACCACGACGCAGTTCGCATTCCTGGCAACGGGATGCATCACGTTGGCCATCCCGTCATACCCCATGTTGCCTCCGCCGTGCACATCAACAAGCACTGGCAGCAGTCGCTCATTTGTCTGCGGTCTCCAAACATTCAGATACAACCGATCCTCAACACCACCTCGCTCTCGGCTTCGCCGGGCAGGAGCATCACACAGACGAATCCCGTCCCACGATGCGGGTTCTTCAGGAGCTTTCCACCGAAGAGATCCGAATGGCGGACGACCGTAGGGAATCCCCAACCAGGCCCAGGCATGATCGTCGATCGATGTCCCACGAACGGCACCGTACGTGGTTTGGACTACTAACTCTTTCGGGGTGAAGTCAATCGATCGGGCATCCTGACCTAAGACAAGCAGGATGGACGACGCGAGAAAGCAAACCGGCCTCAACATTGAGGCCTTAGGGTGTAGGAGGCAAATTAACAGTACAAGTATGGAATAGTCCATTCAGCACAAAGACCCAGGGAAAACATTGGGAGAATTGGGTCTCTCAGAATTTTCGGGCCTTGATTGTGTGATCGTCCCAAGCGGATGCGTCCATGAGAACAAACCGGACACGCAGGTTGTCAGGGGTGAAGTCCAGGCGCACAACGTGGTGGGCGCTACCCGTCTTTCCACCATCTTTAATGTACCAACGATTGTCATCGGGTTTTCGCTGACCGACTCCGAGGCCTCCTTCACCCACGTAGACGATTCCGGTAGGATCCTTTTTGCCGTCACGAATCGGCACCGTCCGCTTCATGCAGTGACCGTCGGACTCCAAAGCAATATCAATATTATACTTGTCGAATAGCGGACAAAAAATGGGGGCATGCTTCGCAGGCCCCTTCACAGCGGGATACATGGGGCGGTGATATTGCACGAGCAACCAACGAACCGCAGGCCGCAGACGTTTCAATTCGGCCTCCAACCATTTCGCCTGCGGGCCACCTCCCGG
>CALCOW010000187.1 GCA_937899935.1 uncultured Phycisphaerae bacterium | reverse complement strand
CTCACAGGATCTAGCCGGAACCATTGGACTTAAGACTGCACGTCGCGTGCCGTTTGAAAATGGTGGTGTAGATTGCCGATTGCTTCGCTATGAACTCTTCACGGGAACCGCGAAACCGCCAATAAGAAACAGTAACTAGAAGCCCAACTTGAAGTTATGGTGACCCCAACTCGCCACTTCAATATACATACTGATTCAATAGGCCCATTACTAAAGCATTCGTGCCGGTGTAACAATTGTTCTATACTGAATAGGTGATGAACTTGGCAACAGCAGAATTCATCAATTTGTGTTTTCTTTCACCACACCAAAATGCTCGGAGGGGTGCATTAAAATGAAAATGAATAGCCTTTTTTTTATCACTTCATCGTTGATGACTTTGGTGCTCAGCATATCAGTCGCCAATGCTTTCCAGCCTTCACCAGCGCAAGAGAAGATCATCAAACAAGTTCAAGTAGATCAAGTGGCAGAAGCTTCGGATCGCTTGTACAAACTCGACTCGGTTATGCAGGCCAACTACGCCAAAACTCAACATGCCGTTGGCCAGATGCAATCACCTGTCATCCTTGCCATGTTCAATGGTAATGGCGGCAAGTACATCTTGCGGCGCGATGGAAAGCAGGTTGCCGTTGAACCAGTACCTGCGATCTATGAACAAATCAAATCAGTATCACATACATTGGTCGGCATCTTTGAAATCGTCTCACCGTACTTTGAGTACTCTGAGTCTGGAAACTGGCGATCCGCTTTGTCGGATTACAACCAAGCTATGAAGGAAGCATTAGCGACTTTAGGCAATGCTGGAATGCCCGAAGAATTTGAAGGCTACTGTCGTACCATTCTCAAGGGTGGCATTGTGTTTATGGACAATGCTCTGGAAACAGGCCACTTTACTGCTGAAGACTATTCGAAGTACGCGAAGGCCCTTCTCCCCACTGTCATGAAAACTGTTGCCTTGGCTGGCAAGCTACAGGTTGATCACTTTGAAGCAGTGGTCAAGAAGTGGCGAGCAGAGATGGGTGAAGAAGAATGGTCACGTCTTTATGCCGTCGTTAACTCAGCCTGGGCGATGAGACGACAAAACGTCCACTTCCAGATCATGGCTCAAATGATGGGACGAGATGCTATCAATGATCGATTGATCATGGCAGAGGCCCTGAACGATGTCACTGAAGATGATCTACTTATGCTGCTCGGTCGCGTTGTCAACGACCGGGTCTTATCGATTCTTGTTTTTGACAAGACCTATCGAATGGATGTTGAGCTTATGGGCGAATCAGCTCGTGCAGCAACCCAAGACGCTGCGTGTCCACACTATCCGGCAATGAGTTCGGATTGGATGCCCTATGAAGAACATAAGATGCCAAACGAACAGTAGATGTGCCTATGTTCCCTGTAAAAGTTAGTTTTCGAAGGCGATTTCAAGGCCTCGGTTTATTGTTGCTACTGTGTATGCCTCTTACGGCGGTCTCTGACACCACAGAGGTAAAGCGTGATCCGGTCACCGGATTTCCCCAAAAGTCCATCCCAATTGAATCGTGGCCGGATGGTAAGAAAGTCGCTATCAGTTTTGTGTTTTATGTCGAAGTTTGGGGCGTTGGCAATGGCCCCAATTTTCGACCTGATATGGTCAAACGAACACCCGATCTCGTCAATGAGTATTACCGTGAATACGGTATCAATGAAGGCGTTACGCGCGTTGCGAAACTATTTGCTGCCCATGATGCACCCCTAAGTATTGCGCTGAGCGCGCTTTTTCCTGAGCAGCGACCTGAGATATGGAAACAACTGCGTTCCATCCAGCCCAACGCAACCATTGTTGCTCATGGCATGAATAATTCGACGCAGCAATTGCCACTTGGCCAAGGACTCGAAGCACAAAAACAGTACATTCGCCAAACACTGGATCTTGTTGAGAAGGCAACCAAAACACGTCCGCAAGGTTGGTCCAGCCCAAGTGTGTATGCGAACCTGAATACTTATACCGCCAGTGCGGCCGAGGGCATTAAGTACTCGCTTGATGCGATGGGTTCTGACACAATTTCTAGTCTTGAGACACCTTCAGGCGAGCTATTGATGATTCCATATCCAGTGGTCCTCGTGGACATGGGCCAAAACCTAGCTCGTACTAAAATGCCGCACGAGATTGAGAAGTTCTGGATTGACTATGTCATGCAATTAGTCAAAGAAGCGAAATCTGATACCAAACGGCCCGCAACAACGGTAGCCATTGGTATTCATCCCTTCGTTGTAGGAACACCAGGTGGCGCCGCGATGCTGAGCCGCGTACTCGATCGCTTCCAGAAAGAAGAGCTCATCTGGCTCACGGATGTACAAGCCGTATATGAACACGCGAGCACGCAGTAAGATCGATATTTGAACCGAGATAACGATTCATTTAGATCCCACATCTACAATTAAACCGACACCTTTTGGGTGAGCGATCTTCGTATCAGTTTTCTTTAGATTCTAAAGTCATCAGATATGCCATCACATCACGCACCTCTATAGGAGATAGATATTGGTGCATGGCGGGCATCGCTGACGACGCGCCATAGCCCTCAGTGATCAAATCTTGTGGCATGAGTAGTGAGTCGAGCAGCTGGTCACGTGTCAATCTACTTGCCACGCCATCAAGTGATGGTCCAGCTTCTCCGCCAATACCCTCAATGATATGACATCGCAGGCAACTTGCTCCAGCGTGGTAGAAGACCAACTCTCGACCACGAACTGGATCACCGCCTTCAACTGCAAGGCGATACATTTTAGAAAATCCTAATGGGGTTCCTTCATGCCACTGACTTAAGACTTGATCTATCGCTGCCCCACCCTTTTGTTGGCTCGCCATGAGAATGTCTAGACGCAAAGGGCTGGGTTTTGTTTCGATATTCTCAAGCAGTTCCAACAGTACTTGCTCTGCTTCAACATTCTCAATCAGACCAAGCGCTTGGATGGCGGCTTGCTGCTGCTGTTCGGGTGATTCATTCAGCGCCTGAAGCACCCTTGGCAGCGCTGCTTCTTCATCGTATTGCGCAAGTAATCGTATGGCTTCTGCTTTGAGTTTTGGCTCACTACTCAGAAATGCTGTTTCAATCGCCAGCTGTCTCGTTTTCGCCTCTCTGCAGAGTAATCGAAGCATTGTTTGGCGTTGATCGAATGGGGCGTTTGTATCCTCCAGTGCCTTCTGAAGCACAGATGTATCAAGTGCAATGTTGTGGGTAGCCGCAATCTCCTGGGCAGGTACTGCAACCACCGGATGCGACTGTGTAAGAGCAGGCATCACACGGGTCATTGCTTCTCGCCACTGATCCGTATGACGCTCAGTGATGACAGGTCGATATCTGCCCTGAACAAGATCACGTGGCCTGGGCTGTGGCCATTGCCCTAGTACATCGATCGCTTCACGACGAAGCACGGCTGGCTGGGTTGGGTCGAGCGCCAATGCCGCGACCGTTTTGATCCGGTGTACCTCACCTGTTCGCAATGTTGCTGCTAATGCTCGACGTGTGACCGCCATTTCTGTTCTTGTCGCGGTCCCAGTTGGCTCACTAATGCTGTTCCCAATTGGCCGCTCCCAACGACCGTCCGGTTTCTGCCAAGCAATGGCCAGATGATCCTTACCGCTGCGATCACAATGTCGAGCTTCAAGAATATAAGCGGTGCCTTCGATCAATTCGATCGGTTCAGAAATCTGATTTGGTTGTTGGTCCCACGTGTTTTTAGGCACCCAATCATCCACCCTTGATAGGAGATGCTTTTCATCAGGTTTTGCCTCAGGCCAGATAAACAATACGGCGCTATCATCGCTACATACCGTAAACCGGTACTCACCGGGTTCGGCGACCACAATTCGACCGGTCATTCGACTGACAAATTGATCACTTTGATTGTCAGGTGCAACAAAAGTCTGTAATGCCTGAACTGTATCAGGGTCACGTCCAAAGAGTTCCAGTGTTTCCAATTCATGACTTGTGGCAAAAGGTACGTTCTCGAAACGCTCAAGCTGAACCGTATAGAGCTCTTGTTGCGCCGAGCTGTCATACACCGGCGATGCCTCTATCGAGGTGCGTACCAAAGATGGGAGTACATCTGCTAAGGCGATGTCTGCCGTGGCAATTGGCTTGTCATTAATTGCCCTGGCAGCTTCGGCTGCAATCAGTGGGTCCGTATCTCGAAGTAGTCGAGCGACTGCGGGATCTTCCAGGCGACGTAAAGCAAGAAGTACCGCCATCCGAATCGATGGCATTGGATCACCAAGCAGCTCTACAAGTCTTGCTCGATCGTCGATGCGCACCAAAGCCATCACGCCAGCATGACGCAGCCAGCGATCTTCACCGTCATTGGCCCAAAGCATTTCCAAAATAGCATCAACTGCAGCCGGATCACCGATCCGGCCAAGTCCCATGATCGCGTGGTAGACCACACGTGGTTCCTCATCGAACACAAGATTGACCAGTTGTTCATAGGCTGGTGTATACGCTTCATCCGCCAAAACTCGGGTCGCTTGATTTCGAATTTCTGGATCTAGATCCTCAGTGACCTTCATCACCGCGGACAATGGATGTGCTGCATCACCAACTTGGTAATCGCCGTAACGTGCAATCATTCCAAGGCACCAAAGACTGTGAATCCTCGCCATTTGCTCTGCATTGACATCTTGGACAATCTGCGCCAACGGTTGAACAGAGGCTTCACCTCTATCGGCCAGCACAAACTGAGCTCGCTGTCGGATGCGCATGTCAGGGTGACTGAGCAAAGAAAGCAGTTCGGAACTATCTCGATGCTTCATACCTTGGGCTATTAACTTAGCTGTGTTCTCTCGTTCAGTTGAGTTTTCTTCATCATCGGATGACAAGACAATGAGCCTGCCGGTTTCTGACCCT
>CALCOW010000186.1 GCA_937899935.1 uncultured Phycisphaerae bacterium | reverse complement strand
TTTGGCGGCCGCAAAAGCTCTAACTGCCATTAAAGATGGTCAAAGCATCATGGGTGTGCAACGTCGATTTGTTGCTCATCACTCCCGTATGACCTCATTACTCTTTCAGCTCATTGCTGATTTTTATAGCCACTCGTTTCGAGAGCTACTGGTGTCAGGTCACGGTCCATTATCGATGCACCGAGCACTGATCGAGTTGCTTGCAGGTTACGTTTCTCCACGCCCAAGCGCTCGTGTGCGCTGGCGATATGCACTCTTTCGTTTGTGTGTGTATCTAAATCGCATAGTGCCACTGGTGCCACGCCAAAAGACTTGTTCGCTTATGGAAGCAAGCCCACAAAAACTTGAGATGCGTCGATCTGAACCGATGTTACAGTATGCTTAACTGATTCAGTGATGCATCTCATTCATGGCTCACTAAACGCTGTGCCCCAAGTCACAGTTCTTAGATTATTAGAGCACCAAAGAATGAGTATAAAAAATTCTACTTCTAGGAGGATACTTCATGGAAGCAACGGAAGATATGGTTGTTGTTACAACGTTTACTGTTGAAGGTCATGATATTGTTGAATACAAAGGTCTTGTCAGAGGCATTACGGTACGAACGCCAAACCTTGCTCAGGGTATTGTTGCTGGCTTGAAGTCAATTACCGGCGGACGTGTCTCTGGGTTTGCAGCCGTGTGCGATCAAGCTCGTCAAGATGCACTTGAGCACATGGTCCAACATGCCCAGGAAATGGGTGCGAACGCTATTCTGGGTATTCGTTACGACGCGTCGGATATGGGGCAGTCAAGTGCAACAGAAGTGTTGTGCTATGGCACCGCAGTCGTTGTACGTCCTTCTGAGTAGGAGGCTTGATTGTGGCGTCAGGTAAGCAGTGACATGAGTTCGGTATGCCGTTAGGATACGGTTTCATTCCTCTGGGGTCGGGTTTTATGTGACACCGGGGGGAAATTCACCCCGGAACCTCGAAAGGAATTGATATGACACGTATCAACATAAGATCGTTTGTTGTTGGCGCTATACTTGCATTGAGTGCGGTTGTTTTCTTTGCAGCAACACAACAAGAGACTCATACATCGTCGCAATTTAGCCACTACACGGGCATGCAAGGTGAGTGGTACAACGCAAACGACAAACCAGTTTACATCATCGTCAAAGGCCATGATCATGTGATCCTGAAAGATGAAAAAGGCAAGAAGTATGATGCAGAATTTGAGGGTCCCTGGATCATCAAAGTCAAAGGTCAAAATCGTACTGGTCGCATTCATGATGGCGGACGGCGACTTGTCTGGAGTGATGGTGGTGTTTGGACGCGATATCCTGAAGGCAAGACTCACATCTCTGGAACTTGGTATATGGGTAAGCAACCTGTAGAGGTCAAGGTCTTTGACAATGGCTATCAGTTCAGAGCCCAACTGAAAAATGGCAATACCTTCAAAGGGCATGCTGGTGGAGCACATTCCTTGGTGATTCCCTCCAAGAATCTCACTGGCCATATCAACAACGATGCCAACACCATCTTCTGGTCAGATGGCAAAATCTGGACGCGCACCCGTAGTGGTGGAGGTAGCGGCCCACTGACACAGCCGGCACCGAATGGCGGTTAATCGCCCATTCATGCATCCAAGAACAACGAAAGAAGGCGGGCCGCCCGGCCCGCCTTCTTTGTATTTTGGCAGAAAAGCATACTGGAGTGGGGTGTATGGTGTCAGGTGGTATCATGTCGACGATCGTCCTCATGACTCTTCAACGGAGAGAGTCTATTGGCGGTGACGATCTTTGATCGTTGATTTCTTTGGGAGTTGAGCATGTTGAGGCGAGTTCGGTCGAGATCATTGGTAGTACTGCTGGCCGGTATCGTCGGCTTAGTTGTTGGTTGTCATTCCCAGCCAAAGCAGAATAGTGAAGTCACTGCACCAACACGTTCGCTAGATGAAATCGTGCAAGTTGCGATCGCGGAAGTCATGGGCGAGCCAAAACCAGAAGTCAGACTGGTAGATGAAATGCCTGCTCAAGAGGTTGAGCTTATTGAGGTGATCGAGATCAAAATACCTGTTCGGATTGTTGTGGGTTTACCGGAAGGAAGCACCGTTCCGACGGCCGCATCAACAACAGATCTCAGTGCCTTTAAGAGTGCGGTGCGTAATGGCAATCGCGCCGAACTGCGTGGAATGTTAGATTCTGACCGCGTGGTCATGTTGCCCAAGTTTACGAGGGCCGTAGAACTAGAGCGTGTTGGAGATCTCGCGCGTATTGAGGTCGTCGATGGTCCGATGGATGGACGTCAGCTCTGGATATCCACACTCTGGCTTAGGTAACAATTTTCTCGTCTTGTTGCAGTGCCGAACATGGATGTTATTGGAGGCAAAATGGGCGTCCAACCGGTCTACCTAGGCTGGGATAAACCGCTGTTGAAAACAGCTGTTTCATGGCTGCTCAAAGACTATCAATCAACAGTCAAGACAGAACCTGGTTTCAATGATCAGGTCGATCTCAGTGATGTGGCGCTGATTGTTCCTGGTCGGCGGTTTGGAACTCGTCTTCGTGAGTCACTGATGTTGGCGTGTGATGACCATGGCCAAGGTTTGGTCCAGCCAAACATCCTGACGCCAAGCAGCTTCTTAGACAAGGTGTGCGGTGGACCGACCGCTGCTTTGCCACAAATGTATCGTGAGGTACTCGTAGGCCAGGCTGCTGTTTCTTTGATTCAAGACAATCCCAATAGTCTTGATGGTTTGATGCTACAGGTTCCTGATGTACAGGCTTCTCACGCGTGGACGAAGCTAGGTGCGACCTTATTACAACTGCGCGATGAACTGGCAGGTGGTGGATGGGGGATGGATCCTGAGGCGTGGTGTGATGATGCACGGCGACTGCTTGCTGAAAGTGACGAGGCAACGCGGTGGGGGGTTATCGACACCATCATGCAGAGGTATGACGAGATTCTTCAATCACTCGATTTGGTCGATCCTACTCAGTTGCGACAGAGAGCTTTAGTAAGTAATAGCCTTCATGTTGATTTTAAAGACATCATATTGGTTGGCGTGACAGATCCACCTCAGTTATTGCGTCGCGTTATCGAGTTGGCGTCACAACAACATGCGGTGTACTCACTGATCTGGGCGCCACAAAGCGAAGTTAATGAAGGGAGTTTTGATGATCTGGGTGCCGTAGACCCAGATTGGTGGTGTCAACATGAACTCGTTATTGATGATCACTTGATCAAGGTTGCTGATGGAGCAGCTGAGGTTGGCCAAACAGTGGTCAATATCATTGACGATTTTGAGAGCGTTTTCCATGGTAGTGAAATCACCGTTGGCATTGCCGAGCGTTCTCTGTTGGGTACTGTGCGTGAAACACTGCAAGCAGCAGGGGCTCCAGTGCGCTATGCAGGCGGGAAGCCTTTGAGACAAGCCGCAGCGATCGTTGCGTTGGAGAGAGCGAGCGCTTATTGCAAAACCAAAGATTTTACTTCTTTGGCTGCGTTGATTCGGCACCCCGATGTTGCTCGCATTGCCGAGATTGACCTGATCGATGTCGCAGCGGCAGATGCATATCACATGAATCATCTGCCACTGAAGGTTCCTGGAATGGACTCCAGTGATTGGCTGTGGGATGAAAGTGAGTGGGGTGGTCCAGCAGGCGGTGGTGAGGAAAGAGCAGAACGTCTTGCTGGCCTTGCCACACGTCTTTCGCAGGCGTTATCGAGTATTGATGTGGCCACGCCCTTAAGCCTGGCCGAGAGTATGGAACGTGTGCGGTCCTTTTTATGTGCTCTCTATGGCGAGCAGTCGTTTGATCAGGGAAATCCGGATGATCGAATGCACCTTGCGATGCTCAGTCAGATAAACAGCACTATCGATTTGTGGTCTCAGGCACCGAAACCAATTCAAGATGCACTAGGCCATTTGACCATCTCAGAGCATATGGATGTGCTGATTGCCACACTTGAAAATACACAGGTGCCAGAATGCCCTGAGAGCACTGCCATTGAGCTGACTGATTGGTTAGAACTGTCACTTGACGAGGCGCCAGCATTAATACTTGTTGGCATGAATGAAGGTAGTGTTCCTCGGGCCGAGGCGGCACATCCATTTCTACCCGATTCACTTCGTAGTGCGCTAGGTCTTGAGCATAACGCGAGTCGAGCCGCTCGAGATGCCCATGCGATCAAAGGACTATTAGAGTCTCGCAAGATCCACGGTAACGTTCACTTTATTGTCGCGCGACGCTCGGCAAAGGGTGATCCACTCTCACCAAGTCGACTCTTGTTTCAGGTTTCAGATGCAAAACAAGCAGCAAGAAGGGTTGGTTGGCTGACAGGTCTAGGCACCAGTCATGAAGAGCAGGGAGTCGCCTTGAACCCCGCCTTCGTTGGTCCGGCCGGTCCTGGCATCAGCCGAGTGCGTCCAGAAAGCCAACCGCCAGCGAATCACAGTATGAGCGTGACCGCATTTCGAAAATATCTGGCCTGTCCATATCGGTATTGGTTGCAATACGTTCAGGGACTCAAGCAGCTTGATGATTCAGATCAGGAAATGAACGCAGCATCTTTTGGTTCCTTAGTACATGGTGTGCTTCAAGATTTTGGTAGTGATATCCAACTTCGCGATATTGATCAGACAGACGCTATTGCCAAAGTGTTTGATAGACTTCTTGATCAACGCGCAGAGGTCATGTTTGGATCTCAGGCACAATCATCGGTTTATGTTCAAATCGAACAAGCTAGAGCTCGACTGCAGACATTTGCGAAAAAACAAGCTGAGCGATATCAGGCAGGTTGGCGCATTCTCCAGGCGGAATTTCACGTGAGTGGGCGAAGGGATCCAGTCTTAGTGACTGTTGGTGATCAAACATTCTATATCCACGGGCGCATCGATC
>CALCOW010000185.1 GCA_937899935.1 uncultured Phycisphaerae bacterium | reverse complement strand
TGAAGAACCGGCATTCGTACAGCTACAGGACTTATTAAAAGAACCATTTCGTGTGTTACGAACGCGCCGTAAAAGTGACTTTGACGTAAAACCATTCAGTCTAAGTTGGGAGCAGATCCGTATTCTCGATCTACCTACCTGTATTGCCGCCGTTCAACTGCCGGGTGATTCGGTCCGCTTCAACCTCGATCTCGATGACCCCATTGAGACCTATCTTTCTGACGATGATGGTTGGCGCGGTATTGGGGGCCAGTGGTGCATGACGCTCGGGCCATCGAGTTCCATTGAACGCAACCATGAAAAAGGACTGCCCCTCTTGCGCGCCTCTGCTGGCGCCTTCTCTCGGTTATGGCTAGGCGTGCAATCAGCCACTTCGCTCAGTGTTGGCGACAACCTCGAGGGCGAACCTGATTTACTGGCGGCCATTGAAGGTGTGCTGCGTCTTCCCCGTCCCATCACAGATTGGGATGGATGATCTCGAGCCACTCTTATAACAGTGGAGCAATGCCCCTCAGGCTTAAGAGCACCGCGGAAGATCAGTGATCAAGATTTCTAGGCGACGAGCACCAGTCGAACAGCGCGATGATGGCTCCACAATCGTTGTTCTTGAGTATCAATACTAAACGTTCTGAATTGATCAAGCCGGCTGGTCTTGGCTTCTGACTTGTCTTTGTCATCACTCTTCGGTGCCGCTTTCTTTGTCTCATTCAAATTAGGCACGGGATTATCAGTTGGATTATGGAAATGACCATCTCTCTTAAACACGTTTGGATCACGATTACTGAGCAGAATCAGCACAATGGTGAGTGTGATAATTGAGAGGATGGTGGCACTGGCCACAATAGCTGCTGTTTCCTCAACATAGATATGCTTCTGCTTGGCCAGTGCGTATTGGCACTTTGCTGATGCCACTGAGCTACAAAGCACGACCGCAACATAAGCGGCTGGCGAAAGGCCCATCCAAGCGGCTAAGAACCATGCCAAGATCGGCATCAAGACAAGCTTGAACACAATTGACTCGCAGATCGCTCGAAGATGTCTTTTGAACACTGAGAAATCCAAGTCCAAACCGACGGCGAACAGTGCTACTGGAGCAGTGGTATTGCCCAACCAAGTCAGTGTGATATTGATAGTTGAAGGAATGGTGAGGTCAGCCACTGAAAGGATAATGCCAATGATCATCGCGACAAAGTAAGGCTGCTTGGCCGCGCTCCAAAGTGATTTCAAAGTACTCTTTAAAACTGAGTCGCCATCTTCCCCATGGTGATAGTCATAGATCACTGACATCACCTGCAAACCAATAATCAGCACAATCACACCGAGAATTCCGTAGACCGCGCCAGGTTTGCCCATCAGCAACACCAATATTGGCAGTGCAATCATGCATGTATTCGAAAGGCAGGCCGTCGCTGAAAAGTATGAGCCTTCCAGCATCGGCATGCCTCTTAAGCGTGCGAATATCAAAGCAACAATGAAGATGATGACTGTGATGAGAAGGAACGTGCCAAAGAAGGCTAAATACTGGAGGTATTCTTCGACTGGCTCGCTGGCCAAGGCCACGATGATCATGCAAGGGATCGCAACTTTCATGACGTAGCCAATCAGATTCCCTGATTGACTGGCATCAAACTTGCCCAGCTTGCGGAAAATATAGCCCGCAACGACGAACAAAAAAATCGGTATCACCACATACATTATGACGTCATAAGACATAGGCTCTCTTTATCTCTCTAGGGGCTAGAATCTATGCTGCTCTCTTCCCGTGACTCTCTGGTGTTATCGTAATAATGACCGGCCTAAGGAGAGTTGTTCTGGTGCCGTTCCCCAAGAACTCAGAGGTTTTTAGCATGAACTCACTCAGTTTGGGAAATCCAATTTTTCAGCAAGGTATTTAGGGCACGTAAGTTGCAACTAGAAACAGCTTCTCCACCGTGTCAACCTCTATTGACGCCTGGCATCCAATCCCCTCATACTGCCACTATGGATGAACACAACGAACAGACTTCGTCAAAAATGTCTGAAATGAAATCCGAAATGCAAGAGACCACGGGCTTCCAAAGTCCCTCTGGATCGGGTGCGGAAAATCCGGAAGCTGGTATTGCCTCAGTCCCTCACTGGATGGTGATCTTCTCTTGGCTGGGACTGATCGTCAATATCATTTTGCTGGTCGTTAAAGGCAAAGAAAGTGCCTACTTTCGCGCCAATGTGATTGAGGCGATCAATGTACAAATTTGGCGTGTGATTCTCGACGTCGCCGGGCTTATCTTGGCGCTGACCTTCGTACTTATCGTGGTTGCATGGATCTTATGGGTTCTCGTTTTCCTGTACTGCACCATCTTCGGCATCATTGCTGGCATTTACACAGTCCAGGCAAAGACCGACACTCCCCCATACCGCTACGCACTTCCGTTTCGATTTGTTAAGTAAATCACGCGG
Organism: uncultured Phycisphaerae bacterium; assembly: GCA_937899935.1. Lineage (GTDB taxonomy): Bacteria > Planctomycetota > Phycisphaerae > Phycisphaerales > SM1A02 > JAQWNP01. Next base: position 9,962 of record CALCOW010000185.1, on the reverse strand, counting down.
TGTGCCTCGCAATGAGCGCCCCCCGATCGCATCCCGGTCACCATTGGTCTTAATCAGATAAAAGCAAACAGCAACACGCCTGGCTTGAGTAGCCACTTGGCTCAGCAGGTTGGGCTGCTTTTTGATAATGACTTTTACGAAGCGATCACTTAATCGCTTGTTTGCCACATCGAACCCAACGCAGTCCGGTCCAAAGCATGGTGAAGAACAGCAGTAGTGCGCACCACGTGGGCCCACCATCCTGGCGCCATTGATCGCGCCACTCTGCCATCGACTCTGGAGATCCCGGCGGCAAGGTAAATCCAACCATCATGACGATCAGGCTCAACAAAAGCGGCCAACGCCATACACCTTGACGACGCACCACCAAGAGTTGGATGGTGAGCATCATGATGGGCAATAAGAAGACCAGATGACGCATCTTGGTTTGCGGCGAAAAGGCGACCATCGCCATCAATAGACCGAGCCACTCGAGGGCGATCAATGGCTGCTGCGATTCATCGGTGCGAGCCGCACGGCCAGCCCGACCGCGGAACAGTGACTGACCATTGAGTCGATAGAGGCACCACGCCACAAGAAAACAGAGCAGCGCTGCCAGCACAATCATGCCAATGACCACCGCACCATGATCACTCCACCTGGCAAAAGTGCTTGAGAGCGACAAGCTGTCGTGCCACTCCATAGGTCGAATCACTGGCAATGGCCCGGGGCCAGCTGGCAAGCCAAGCATCGAGGCCATGCCCGCAAAAGCTCTTCTTAGATAATCGAGATTCTCAGACCACCCAAAGACCAGCACACCTGAAAGCGCACCGGCCAGCGCTCCAGCAATGAACCCGATGGTTGATGACCACCAACCACGCACCAAAAAGAAAGGCAGGAAGATCACTGTCTGATATTTGATATTGGCGGCAAGCCCTAAGGCAATTCCAGCCAAGACTGGATAGCGGTTAATCCAAACCAAGCCAAGAATAATTCCCAGCAGCACGATGAAGTCGACTTGACCTTGATCGAGTTCTGCTTTGATTCTGGGAAAGAAGAGTAAAACACTGATAAAGAGAATCACCGGAAGGGTCGCCATATCAAGGCGTGCTTTAAAACGATCAAGTAGATTCGACCCACCAAAGAGTAGGCAGCCAACCAGCAGCAGTAGGCTGATCGCCGTCCATATCGCCGCGGCGACTTCCAGCGACACGAACGTCAGTGGCGTAAAGAGAATCGCAAGGAGCGGCGGATAGATATAGGTGAGATATGGATCATCACCGTACACCGCAAAAAGGTCATCACCATGGCGCACCGCCATCGCCGCGTCGTAAAAGACACGAATATCCATATCTGCTATCTCTAAAAAAGCAGCGATATGAATCCAACCCAGTGCAATAAGCACCAAACTCATTCCAATCCAACAAGCAATTGCTAAAAGAACAATTGGATGAATGCCACCAGACGAAGATGATTGCGGTGCAAGTTGATTGATAAGGTTATTCCGTGCTGGCCGTCATACGATCTGATCGAATCTCTTTTTGTCTGATACACCCAGGCTCTGTTCGCAGTGTCGGCTGGTTGGTTGACCTAGCTATATAGAAGGTAGGCCGCAAATGTCCCCAGCCAGTGTGAGCCACTGTAGTGACCTGATTGCAGGCCCTCCAGGCCAGCTGTTTGATGGAGGTGCGCCGCCGCCTGAAGCGGAGCCGACCGGAGGTCTGCCTCGCCAAGGGCCGCTGCGATTGCAGCAAGCATCCAGGCTCGACTCAGGTTGAGCCCATCGAGATGACAAAGTCGACCGTCACCCCGATCACTTGGCAAGGCTGGCTCAAAAACAAATCCTCGGCCCAATTCAGGCATCGCTCGATCCAACCACTCAGTTAGAGCATTCGCTTTGAGAAAACGCGTCATTAACCATGCCGCACTCAGCGATGGAGACAGGAAGTCTTCCCCACCCGGCTCTAAGTGAAGTGCATAGTCATGATCTTTGGCAAAGAAAGCCAATCCACGTTCCTTGATCAGTTGGACCATCGCCTCGTGGCCAACCAACGTCGCCCAATCGAATATCAACGCCAAAGCAAAAGCCGTCTGATTGTGCGTCCCTGATCGAACTGGATGAGTCAGCTTAGGGAGCCAATAAGACAGATGCTCAACGGATACTTCTACCAGCGGCTGTAGATAAGAACGCCAATCAGCTGCCTCTTGCTCGCGATGCAAAGAGAGCTCTGCATCAAGCATCAGAAGCCATGCCAAACCATAGGGTCGCTCAAAACCAGGACGCTTCGCGACATATTCAGCTTCGATTTGCAGATGTTCTTTAGTCAGGCTCTGTCGCAGTGCCGCCCGACACGCCGCCACCAAGTCACTGTTGCCACTATTTCGAACGGTCAATGCTAAAAGCCAGTGGCCATGAACTGCAGAATGCCAATCAAAACAACCATAAAACGCTGGCGTCAGAGATTGTGGCGACGCAATTGTTCCAGGCTCTTGCACCACGTGTGTCAGATGATATGGATAGGGCCGATGCACACTATCCAGTGCCAACTGAGCAAAACCTTGTAGTTCCTGATCGCTCATAATTACGCCAGGTTTACTGGCCCTTGGCGCCTAACTACTCGTCTCGCAGCACTGCGCTGCACAAGCATCCACGATGCTGTTAAACGTAGGACTTGGTCGCATTGCCTGCGAAGCTTGCTCTTCTTCTGGCATGTAATAACCACCAATGTTCATCGCTTGGCCTTGCACGCCATTGAGTTCATCAACGATCACGCTTTCATTAGCAGCTAACTGCTCAGCAATCTCTACAAATTGAGTGGCCAACTCGGCGTCTGCTTTTTGTGCTGCCAGCGCCTGAGCCCAATACATCGCTACGTAAAAATGACTTCCGCGATTATCAAGCTCACCACACTTACGAGATGGCGATTTGTTTTCGATCAGGTATTTGGCTGTGGCTTCGTCAAGTGTTTCTGAGAGCACCTTCGCATGAGCATCGTTGTACCGTTCACCAAGGTGCGCCAATGAAGCAGCCAAGGCGAGAAACTCGCCCAATGAATCCCAACGCAGGTGGTTCTCTTTCTCGAATTGCTGCACATGTTTCGGCGCTGAACCACCGGCACCGGTTTCAAAGAGTCCCCCACCATTCATCAGTGGCACAATTGAAAGCATCTTGGCACTGGTACCAACTTCGAGAATGGGAAAGAGATCGGTCAGGTAGTCGCGCAGTACATTGCCTGTGACTGAGATCGTATCTTCACCTTTTTTCATACGTTCAAGTGAGAACTGCACGGCATCGACTGGCGCCATGATGTGAAATTCCAGCTCTTTGGTGTCATGATCGCGCAGATAAATCTCGACCTTGGTGATCAATTGCTCATCGTGAGGACGAGCACTATTAAGCCAGAAGACGGCCGGTGCGCCGGTGGCCCTGGCTCGAGAGACAGCCAGCTTCACCCAATCACTGACGGCCGCATCTTTGACCTGGCACATCCGCCAAATGTCACCCGTCTCAACGTCATGTTGCATGAGTGTGTCACCTGCCGCATCAACCACTCGGACCGTTCCAGGCGTTTGCATTTCGAACGTCTTGTCATGCGAGCCATACTCTTCGGCTTTTTGTGCCATCAGACCGACGTTGGAAACACTGCCCATGGTCGTGGGGTCAAAGGCACCGTGCTTTTGGCAAAACGCGATGGTGGTTTGATAAACACCCGCATAACTACTGTCAGGAATGACTGCGAGGGTGTCTTGTAATTCACCAGCAGGATTCCACATCTGACCTGAGGCGCGGATCATGGCCGGCATCGATGCATCGATGATGATGTCACTGGGCACATGCAAGTTGGTAATACCGCGATCAGAATCGACCATTGCTAAGTCTGGACCGCTTTCATAGATCTTCTTAATGTCAGCTTCGATCGCTTGCTTCTGATCGGCAGGTAGGCTCTCGATCTTACTGAGCAGATCACCAAAGCCGTTGTTGACATCAACACCAAGCGTTTCGAATGTCTTGCCGTATTCTTCAAACAGCGACTTAAAATAAACGCGAACGGCGTGACCAAAGATGATGGGATCTGAAATCTTCATCATCGTCGCCTTCATATGCAGCGACAAAAGCAGCCCTTGGGCCCGAGCTTCTTCGACTTGTTTCTCTAGGAATGCAATCAATGCCGCCTTACTCATAAACGTGGCGTCAATGATTTCTCCAGCCAGCAGTTCGATGCCTTCTTTGAGTACCGTCACTGTTCCATCGCTGGCCACCTGTTCGATCCGAACGGTTGTGGCTTCGCGTACTTGGACAGAACGCTCATTGGAAAAGAAGTCACCGCCGGACATGGTTGCCACATGGGTCTTGCTTTCAGGTGACCAAGCGCCCATGGAATGTGGGTTCTGTCGGGCATATTCTTTGACGGCTTTGGGGGCGCGTCGGTCCGAATTGCCTTGACGTAAGACGGGGTTGACGGCGCTGCCCTTGACCATGTCATAGCGGTGCTTGATCTCCCGCTCTTCATCATTCGATGGTTCTTCTGGGTAATCGGGCAAGTCGTATCCACGTGCTTGCAGCTCGGCAATCGCTGCTTGAAGTTGTGGCACCGAGGCGCTGATGTTGGGTAGCTTGATAATGTTGGCATCGGGCGACTCAGCCATATGGCCAAGTTCAGCCAATGCATCATCAATTTGCTGTTCTTTCGTCAGCCGGTCAGGAAAATGAGCCACAATGCGGCCGGCCAACGAGATATCACGGGTTTCTATCTCGATATTCGTGTGCCCTGCAAAGGCTCGAATGACCGGCAGGAATGAATAGGTGGCCAGGGCTGGAGCCTCGTCGGTGTGCGTATAGATAATCGTTGGTGATGCAGACATGCTGTTGCTCAATCTCGCTCATGTATAAGAAGGTCAGAAAGCGGGCCCTCTCGGAAACCCAGAGCCACGCATTCTAACCGATCTCGAGATCACTGAGCTACTGGAACAGCAGGTAACTATCTGGGTTGTCTGGCAAGAACCAATGCCACCCAGAAATCGCCAGTGCGTTAAACGCGTTTGCCAGAATCACCACGCCGAATATCCAGATGGTGGCATGTGAGAACCAGCGCATCTTGCGATCGTTTTCCGCCACCAACTTGTCACCAACCAGCATGGTGATGCCACTGATGACAATAATGACCAGGAAAATCACCACTGACCATGTATAAAGGTGCCAACCAAAGACGGGGGTGCCATACCCTTTGTCACCAGGCGCGATGTGCAGCAAATCCTGGCGAGCGGCTTGAGAGAGGCCCCCAACGGCAGCCAAGATCGCCATACCAAATCCAGCGGCCAAGACTGACATTCCGACATGGTGATGGCGACGCCCGCTAAGAATAATGTAGGCTGGCCCAATCGCTGCCAGAATCATTGACATGCGTTGCAACAAGCACAGTGGGCATGGAAACTCTTTCCACGAAAGCTGTACGACAAACGCACCAATCAGCACCGTGCAAATGCCAAGGATGTAAAGGTGAAGCAAAACATATTCAATCTTTGACCACATAGGTATTGCTCACAGACTAATGTTGAGGCTGTCGGTCACGTGATGCCAGAACAACAGCGAGATAATCACTAAGCAACTCACAAAGAGAGAGAGCACGACCCAGCGGTTCTGGATACGGGCACTCACTAATGTTGCAAATAGCAAAAGAAAGATCAGTGCAGCAACCATGTCATCGCTCCAAGGTAAAGACGTTCCATCAGACACAGATGGCGGCTCCAAGCTCATATCAGAGCGCCAACCCCCATCTAGCATCGTTCATCGGCGTAGAGGGGTCGTCGAGCAGCAACAATTCTCTGTTTGAGAACCCTTTTTGTCCCCTCTTATGCAGGGACATCCAATATAGGATGGAGCCATGAGACCTCACCCTGCCATCTGGATGACCGCCACCTCGCTTGGAGCGACGATTTGTATCTTGTGCATCGCAGCGCTGGCCGGTGCTGCACAAGACAAGCCTGTCTCAGAAGCAAACCCCACTGCCGAGATCTCAACGCAACCCAACATCATTCTTTTGATCTCTGATGATCAATCATGGGATGGCCTTTCGGTGCGCATGGACCCTCAGAACCCACGTTCAGCCAGTCAGCTGGTGCAGACACCCAACCTTGAAAAGCTGGCTGCTCAAGGCACGCGATTTTCCAACGCCTATGCGCCGGCGCCGGTGTGCTCACCAACCCGGGCTAGCATTCTCACTGGAAAAAGTCCTGGGCAACTGCACTGGACCAAAGCCGGGCCCAATGTGCGTGCGGCGCAAGGGTACAAACTGAATCCACCGACCAACAAGCAACGAATCGACAGTCAAGAGTCCACGGTTGCCGAGATGCTGAATCGCGCTGGTTACCGCACCGCTCACTTTGGCAAGTGGCATCTTAATAGCAACGGACCTGGCGCCCACGGCTATGACGTTCATGATGGCATGACTGGCAATGAAGATGCCATCCCCCATAAAGACCCGAATCCAGTTGATATCTTTGGCATGACCGAACGAGCCGAAGCCTTTATTGATCAGAGTGTCGCTGAAAAGAAACCTTTCTTCATACAAATGTCTTATTACGCGCTGCATCACCCTGAGAATGCCAACGCAGCCACCGTTGACAAGTACCGCCAACGGAGTCGGCGCGGCAACGAACGAGCTCTTGGCATGGCGGCTCTGGCTGAAGATTTGGATACCGGTGTCGGGCAACTCATTGATTACGTTGACCAAATCGGGCTGGGCGACCACACCTACATCATCTATATGTCTGACAATGGTGGCGGCGGCAGGCGAAGTGCCTTGCGTGGGGGCAAAGGAAGTTTGTGGGAAGGTGGTATCCGCGTACCTTTCATCATGCGTGGGCCTGGGGTCGCTGCCAATGCCACACAAGGGACCACCATCGTCGGCTTTGATTTGTTACCTACCTTTGTTGAGATGGCTGGGAGTGAAGAAGCAATTCCTCAAGGCGTTGAGGGTGGCAGCTTCTTGCCTTTGGCCACTGGCACCAGCGATCACGTCAAACGCCCACATGACTTTTTGACCTTCCACTTCCCCCACTATCAGACAGCAGATGGCCCTCAATCAGCTTTGATCCAGGGAGACATGAAGCTGGTTGAAAATCATGACAGCGGCGAGATTTTGCTCTTTGATCTCTCGAGTGATCCCAGTGAATCGCAAGATCTCTCGGCGGCTCGACCAGAACAGGCGGCTCAGCTGCATCGTCTTTTGCGAGCCCACCTCAACCAGATCAAGGTGGGTTGGCCAACCGAGAACCCCGCTTACGATCCCAATCGCCCTGCTTCCGAGGGATGGAACCCGAATGATCGCCCGCGGCGAGAGAACCAAGGTGGTGGGCGTGGGGGTCGCGGTGGACGCGGTGGACGCGGCGGCTTCTGAATCACACTATTTTGCAACTACTGTCCACGGCGATAAATTGGCCATATGGTCACCCCTGAAGAGAAGTCAACAGACACCCCACCGGTCACGCCGAAGAATAAGATTGAAGGCCAGCCAGAAGTCACCCCATCGCTGACAGGCAGCGAACATGCAGCGGTGATCCCCACGGCTTACGACTTCTTCATCTCTGTCACGGCGGTGGTCACGATCTTCCTCACCATCTGGCGGCTGCTTCTGACTGATGGCACTGAGTCTGCTCGACTGCTCGACATTTTCGATTACTTTTTCTGTCTCATCTTCTTCATCGACTTTCTGCGCAACTTTATTAAAGCGCCGTCCAAGAAGCACTACCTGATCACCTGGGGTTGGCTCGACCTCATTTCTTCAGTGCCAGCTATTCCGGCCCTCCGCTTTATCAGGGTCTTGCACATCCTGCGCATTCTGCGTGTGATTCGCTCGATCCGCATTTTGATTGATGTGTTCCAGCGTGATCGCCCCGCGGCGGTGATTGCTCTTGCTTTGATACTCGTCATCGCTGGCATGATGGGCATTTGTGTAGCCGTGCTCGCCGTGGAACGACATGCCCCAGGTGCCAACATCAAGACTGCTGAAGATGTCGCTTGGTGGGCGGTGGTCACCGCCTCAACGGTTGGCTATGGCGAACACTATCCGATCACACACACGGGCCAGATTCTCGCCGTGGTTCTGATGATCTTTGGCATCGGCATGTTCGCCGCTTTGGCTGGTGGCTTGGCGGGGATTCTCTTGCAGCCGGCTTCACGAGAACGAGAGACCACTCAGATTCTTAAACAGATGCGACAACTGCACAGTCGTATGTATGACATTGAGGGTCATGTCAGGACGCATCGACGGAGTCATTATTCGGCCGCAGAAGCCAACAAGTGGTTTGAGCAGTTCCAGTGGTTACAGCGCATGTTGGTGGTCAACGGACCTCGGGGTTTAGTCAACGACCAATTCACTGAACTTGAGGTCCAGCGTGATGGTGTGCTGGAACGTGACCTGCTGGTGATTGATATCAATCACAAGATGGGTGCGGTGCATATGGGTAGTTTGCGAGATATTCCTGAATCGACGCATTTTTCAGCACGGTTTGACATTCCTGCGGATGGCCATTTTCATGCGGTTTTGATTGGCAAAGATGGTGAGGTCAAGGTTCGCCGTGAAGAGATCATCAAAGTGAAGGAACTCTTTAAGATTATTGACTCGATGCCGATGCGACAAGATGAGATTAAGGCCAAAAAATAAGGTGATGCTGGATATTGAGATGCGAGCAGTGCAAGAGTGGTTGCGAATCACATTAGGGCTTCTGCTCGTTGCATCAATACTCATGGCTTGTGGGAATAAGAATATGACAACTGATCAACCGAACACTGATTCACCGCCTCAATTTTCCAAAGCGCAGTCCAACGAGTGGTTTGGCACGGCTCGCTGGCAGAATCGCATGTTGGTTTTTTGCGGCCCAGCGGCAACCACTGAGCGCCAGCTTGCGGTGATGCAAGCGGCGCAAGCGGAAGTACTCGATCGTGACATGTTGATCATTGACATCAACGGTCCGATGGCGGCGGTGCATCTTGGCGAAGCTGAGCCGGCCCCTGATTCACTTTATTTTGCTGATCGTTTTAAGATGCCCACGGACGGTTCGTTCCAGGTTGTGTTGATCGGCAAAGATGGCTTGGTCAAGGAACGTCGCGACGATGTCTTTGAAGTGGCGGAAATGGTCTCAATCATCGACGCCATGCCGATGCGACGTGATGAGATGCGCGGCGACGAGTAGAAGATGGCGGAGTGATGTGGAATGAGTCGAACCTTCTACAAGCCACGCGTTTGTTGGATTCCAGAATGCGCAAACGTGACCAAGTCTAAAAGTGGCATCTGAACCCATCATCCCAAAGAAGTGATCGAAGCGGCTCTAGAAGCGATCGAAGCCGAAACGCAGCTTCAGAAAGCCGGACATGCTCAAGGCTGCAGTGGCTGTGGCCGTGAGTTAAATGGTGAAACGGAGTGTCCACAGTGTGGGACAGCGCTGCAGGACGATTATGCGATAAGCCTTGACCATTGGAATGCTGGCAATCGATTAGGCAACGCGCCTCCGTGGTCACGCAGTGATGATGAGTCCGACGACGACTAAGCCTCGCCGGTAGCGCTAGGCCGGATGTTGACTCACAGGCTGTAATCCGATGCTGACGCAGCACGACGGAATGTCACGTAAACTGCGGGTTGGTGGCGAGGCGACTCGCTCGTCACTGACCTCTCATACAAAGGAAGATGGCTGTGATCACTGGCGAACTGAAATCAAAAGTCGACAAGGTCTGGGACACCATGTGGTCGGGCGGTATCTCTAACCCGCTCTTGGTCATTGAGCAGCTCACCTACCTCCTCTTCATTAAGCGCCTAGATGAACTGCAAACGCTCAAGGAGAGCAAAGCAGAGCGCACCAAGAAACCCATCGAAGAGCCGATCTTTACCAAAGGTCAAGACCATCTGCGTTGGTCACGCTTCAAGGAAACCTCGCCTGAAAAGATGTTCGACACCGTAAAAGATGAAGCCTTTCCTTTCATCAAGACG
>CALCOW010000184.1 GCA_937899935.1 uncultured Phycisphaerae bacterium | reverse complement strand
TTTCCCAAACGATCGCCTTGATTTTGTCGCTATCGAGTTTACCATCGGCGGCTGCCAAAAGATCAACTAGCTCCTCGATGACAGCTCGTTTGTCTATAGAGGCCAAAGGAGCTTTGACGACGCTACTGGTAATGAGAGAGCCAATGTCCATTAGTAAATTCGCACTGGTTATAAAAGTTAAAGGTTACTGTTCTGAGCCTCATGCGTGGCAGATACTTCTAGGTCTCGCCAATCCAAGCGGGGCACTATATCAAAGTTAGTCGCTCCAGTGGTGGAAGCGATTTAACTGCCTTGGAAAGTGAGTAGTGCAGCGAATGCCCCATCCTGATACAGCGTGATTGGATCACCTGGAACGCCTTTAGGCAGGTGTAATTTCTGTTGCGCGATACGCATTCTGTGTTGCCTGCAAATCCAATCTACTTGTTCTTCATTTTCTTCAGTACAGAGGCTGCAGGTGGCGTACAACAGCTTGCCGCTGGGGTGCAAGAGGGCAAATGTATCTGCCACAATCTGCCTTTGTAGTGCGACAAGTTCTTTGAGGTGTGTGCTGTTGTAACGATGTCTTGCTTCGAGGCGTCTTGCCAGTGTGCCAGTGTTTGAACAGGGAACATCTAACATCAACAGATCAACCTTTCCAGCCAATTCAAACCGATCCTGATAGTCGATGACTTCCACTGAGGGGAGATGTGCTACGGATTTTCGAAGCTGGGAGAGTCGATGTGATGCGATATCACTAGAGATGATGCGAGCATCTGGATGAGTTAATGCGAGTTGTCTGGTCTTGGTGCCTCGTCCTGCGCAGGCATCGAAAATTAGTTTTGGCTGAAGTTGTTCGGTCTGCATCACGGTGGTGGCAGATCCTGGATCTTGGATGCGCCAATGTGCGTGTTTGCTCAGTAACTTGGATATTTTATCGTGTTGATTGCCGACGAGTGCAAAACCAGGAATGTCATGGGCCATCATATCTTCGGGTCTATCGTGAAAACCCGTAAGAATGGTCGGTGATTCAACTAAACCATGAAGGCAAAGTATTCTTGTTTGATCAGGTCCATAAAGGGCATGCCAATTTCGGACCAATTCCTCTGAGTGACTTGTCTGTTGTGCAAGTCGCTTGATTGGATCTTCGTCAAAAATAGCACGTCCAAGCAACCAAGCCTTGCCATCGCCACGGGGTAGGTGGCAGGATGAATTGATATCAGGATCTTCGATCAGTTCGACACGAAGAGCTTCAACTTTACGTAGCACCGCATTGACCAAAGAGGCAGCCTTTGCTGTTTTTCCACGACGCGTTAGTTCAACACTTTCGTAGATTGCCGCGTGAGGTGGAATACGGTCAAGATAAAGAAGCTGCCCCGCGCCGAGAAGCAATATGCCTTGGACACGTATGTCGAGTCTCTCCCAAGGTCGAGAAAGGTGCTGGCTAATGACATGAACTAATGGCGACCAGTAACGAACAACAACTGCGTCAAGTGCACGGGCCAACCCTGCTTCTTTGGGGTTGAGCCCAGTGGTTTCTAGCTTTTGAGGATGTAGATCTGGGTACTGCTGAAGGCGCTGAACGATGTGAGCTAAAGCAACCGAACGAGCGTTACTTCCTGGGGCTGCCTTCGACTTCACAGTAGCAGTCTGGGATGGCTGGTCAGGATGTGGCAACGGGGCTACCTAAAGCTGCGGCAGCAGCATTACGAAGCGCGTCTGCTTTGTCAGTGCGCTCCCAGGTAAAACTGTTTTCAGCCCCTTCTCCTGGCGTTCTACCAAAGTGGCCATGGTGAGATGTGACACGGTATATCGGCCGCAAAAGATCCAACGAATCAATGATGCCATGTGGTGTCAGTTTAAAGTGCTCTTCAATAAGCGATACAAGGGTTGCATCTGATACGGTGCCAGTGCCATAGCAGTTCACATTGATTGAAGTTGGTTCTGGAACTCCAATGGCATAGCTGAGTTGTACTTCACAACTGTCTGCGAGTTCAGCAGCAACGATGTTCTTTGCAATGTAGCGAGCCATGTAGGCGCCACTGCGATCGACTTTGGAAGGATCCTTGCCCGAGAAAGCGCCGCCGCCATGCCGACCTCGTCCGCCGTAAGTGTCGACGATGATCTTGCGACCGGTGAGTCCACAGTCACCTTGAGGGCCACCCGTTTCAAAACAGCCAGTTGGGTTGATGTGCGTGGTGATACCATCGTGCCACCACTCCCCAAGGGTCGGCTTGATAATGTGTTCAATGACTTGGGCTCTCAACTCGGCCTGCCGCGTTGACCATTCTGGCCCATGCTGCGTTGAGAGCACAACAGTGTCGACTTGCACGGGCGTCAGTCCCTCATACTCAACGGTTACCTGTGATTTCGCATCGGGTCGTAGGTGGGGAATAATGTTTTCTTTGCGGACTTGCTCTTGCTTGGCGACCAAACGATGAGAAAGATGGATCGGTAGCGGCATCAGTGACTCTGTCTCACGACAAGCGAATCCAAACATGAGCCCTTGATCGCCAGCCCCTTGCTCCTTGTGGAGGCCACGATCAGAGTCGACACCTTTGCTAATGTCATCAGACTGTGGATCGATGGAAACCAGTACCGCACAACTGCTGGCATCGAAGCCAATGCTGGCGTTGTTGTAACCAATAGAATCCACAACTTCACGAACAACCTTGGGAATATCGCAATACCCATGGGAGGAAATCTCACCAGCGATGACAGCAAGCCCGGTGGTCACTAAGGTCTCGCACGCCACGCGTGAGTTCTGATCTTGAGAGAGAAGATCGTCCAAGATGGCGTCAGAGATCTGATCGGCCATCTTGTCTGGATGCCCCTGTGAGACCGATTCGGAAGTGAAAAAAGTGCGATCTGTGGACATGGTGTTGAATTCCAATATTGCTAAACAGTCGACCTAAATAGAGACACGTGGCCTAAAGCCATCAACCTGATAATTCATTGATCCGGATGAATGGATAAGGCGGCAGTGTATCTGTGTATTCTAGCCTGGACAAGGATCTCGATCGCTAAGAATGATGACTGTTCCAAGCTTGCCCACATCGTGGTGTGGCCAGATTCGTTGGAGCAAGCTGGATTGCGCTGAACTCAAGCAGAGAGAGCGGTTTTTTGGGTCGGTGTATTAGGCTCAGAGGCTATGAAAGGACCATGAGCTAAGTTTGGTGAATATTTCGGGGGCCTCTTAATTTCGAATCTCACTCGAAACGACCTGCCATCAGCTATCGGGCCTACTATGATCTCAATCCCGTCAGGAGTTATAGCAATGCCTGTGCAGATGGAACTTTCGCGCATTCTCATTCGTGAGATGGCAGACATTCAGATCATTGAGCTTAGTGAAATTGGTGGTGAACGCACGTTCCCAATTGTCATTGGGCTTCCTGAAGCCTTTGCGATTGAGCGGCGACTCAAAGGGATTGAAATTCCCAGGCCACAGACGCACGATCTACTGGCATCCACCATTAAGTACCTGGGCGCTGAATTACAAGAGATCCATATTAATGATCTCAATGAAGGCACATTCTTCGCTCAGTTGCGCCTTAATCATGAAGGGCAAGTGGTCGAAATTGACTCTCGGCCCTCCGACGCAATTGCTTTGGGTATTTCTGAAGGCGTACCGATTTTTGTCGCTGAGCATGTTCTTGACCAGATCGAAGCGGAAAAAGGTGATGAACCTCCCTTTGAGATCGATATCGAAGAAGATGAAAGCGATTGGTAGCACACTCTGATGGCATCTGCTCAGCAGCCAATTCAACAATCCACCGCAGCACTATTGTTGGACAGCAGCGGTCTTGGCGGCACCTTCAAAGAACGACCCAGTGATTTTATTGTTGAGGAATTGCCGCTGTACTATCCCAAGGGTGAGGGTGAGCATCTCTATCTCCTGATTGAGAAGACGAATCTCGGCCATGAGGCCATGATTAAGGCTCTGATGCGTCAATTCAATGTATCTCGTCATGCTATCGGCGCAGCAGGCCGTAAGGACAAACTTGCCGTTACGCGTCAATGGGTTTCAGTACACCTCCACAAGAATCCTCCCGAACTTGAGGCGCACCATGACTGCCTAAAGTTTCTTGAGGTCGGTCGTCACGCCAATAAGCTTCGCATTGGACATCTCAAAGGCAATCGTTTCTGTCTTCGGATTCGTCACATAGGTGCGTCGGTATTGCCCATGGTCCAACAAAGACTCTCAACACTGATTGCCCAAGGGCTCCCAAATTATTTCGATAGTCAACGCTTTGGTGTACGGGGTATCAATCATCTTCTGGGACGCGCCCTCATCGCAAAGGATTCAAAACAACTGGTATCGCTGCTTGCCGAAGCTGATGGCTCCAGTCAGTGGCCGAGTCGTAGTCCCGAGCGATTGGCTTTGGATCGGGTGCAACAGGGTATGTCTATGGGTCGGATGACTTCAGGACTGGGGCGTCAAACACGGCAGTTCTGGATCAGCGCCCTTCAGTCGGCGGTCTTTAATTGTGTTTTGGATCAACGTATCAAAGACAAGAACGTCACGCGTTTACAGGTAGGTGACCTAGCATGGAAGCACGATAGCGGTAGTGTTTTTGCGGTCGACGAAGAGGTCGTTCAAGATCCACAGACCCAACAGCGATTGGCTCATTTCGAGATTTCGCCGAGTGGTCCCATGTGGGGGAGTCGTATGACACGATGTGGCGGTCAAATTGATGAGATGGAGCAGCAAGCATTGCAGGCGTTCTCGCTGGTGCCACAGCAACTCGAAAAATTAGGACGATCGGTTTCAGGAGCCCGCCGTCCGCTACGCGTCTGTATTGGGCAAGCGACTGCCAACGCGTCTGAAGATGAGCACGGCGTGTTTATTGAGCTTCAGTTTGTCTTGCCACCGGGGAGCTATGCCACCGTTGCTCTTCGGAAAATTATCGGCGATCCAAAAAGAACTGGCGAAGAAGATCAGCGCACTGATCAGCCATAACACCACCATGGACTTCGACGACATGATTCAGTCTGTTGTCGCTTGGTATGTTATAGAGCGTTCCACAAGCACCGGCCTTTGGATCAGTGGCGCCAAAGATCACCCGCTTCAGTCGCGCATTGACAAGTAAGCCAGCACACATTGGGCATGGTTCTAGGGTCACCGCAAGAGTACAGTCAGAGAGGCGCCAGCTTTTTTGTTGCTGGCCGGCTTCAGTGATGGCGAGTCGCTCAGCATGGGCACTAGCATCATGGGTCTTTTCTCGAAGATTGTGTGCTTCGGCCAGTATCTCGCGACCGCGGTATACAACAGCACCAACAGGTATCTCGCCTACGAGACTGCCTTGTCGCGCGATATCAATCGCCCGTTGCATCATGGCCAGATCCACCGCGGTGATTCCTTCTGACTCAACTTGCATCAGATTCATCCTGATTGTCTTGATCAGTCTTTGTCGTACTGCCAGTACCGAGGAAGTTTCCTTGAATCACTTTTTGCGCCGGTACGAGCTGCAGTAGAACGATTCCAAATTCATAGAGCCCATAAAGCGGGATCAACATAAGTAGCATCGATACAGCGTCTGCTGGTGTCAAAATGGCAGAAATCATTGCACAGGCAAACAGGGCATACTTCCGTCGTTTCTTGAACCACTGGGCAGAAGCAATATTCAACCAACCCAAAAGCATGACGACTAATGGCATCTGGAAAGCAATGCAGATTCCGACCATGAGCACAAGTACAAAGCTGATGTAGTCGGCGAGTCGGAATTGTTGCTCGATAGCGGTCGAACCGTGAGGCAGTGGTAGTGATACGATCATCAGTTCAGGTTGATTTTCACCCGAGTCAACTTGTGGAACCGCAATCTGCAAGATTCGCTCAGGCATCTTGATCCATGCATCTCCGGAAGAGATTGACCCAGGCATCTCTTGTACCACCGTGAGCTTGGTCAAAGCACTATTGGAATCGGGACTGGTTGCTTGATCGACTAAAACTGGATTTGGATTGAGGGCCGCCCCGAAGAGAATCAGGACCCGCAACATAAGCGGCAACATCGCGTAGTACAGCAGAGCAATGCCAGCAATAGATAGGATAAAACTCCCAGGCACTAACAGATAAACAAAACGCCTTTCATGCGGAAACAAGCCTGGGCTGATAAAGAGCCAGGCCTGCCAGAGCAGCCACGGGCAAGAGAGCACCAGCGCCCCAATGAAGCCAACTTTCATCTGGGTCAGCAAGAACTCTGGGGGCGTGAGCACTTGGACGGCTCTTGGCAGCTCAGCTTCGTCCAGAGCGGTGTATAGCGGTAAGAGAAACCAGTTGATGATGTCATCACTGAAAATGAAAACGACAATAAACAGCGGTATTGGGGCCATGATCGCCAGCAGGATGCGCTTACGAAGCTCATCCAGGTGGTCACCAAAGCTCATGCGAAATAGGG
>CALCOW010000183.1 GCA_937899935.1 uncultured Phycisphaerae bacterium | reverse complement strand
CAAAGCCCCATGAACAGAGTCGCTCAAGCGAGTCGGAGTAGCTCCGAGCTGGGCCGCAAAGACCGTGGGCGAAAACAAGCCCGGGCCATTGCTGTTTGGACGGTGAGGAATGATTGGCCTGAGGCACGAGCAGCAATCCCTGATCAGAAACTTCCGACATGGTCACTGAGTAGGGTCCCATTTTGCCAAAGGCACTCGGAGTGTCATCAGTGGAGACAGAGAGCGCTGGAGCTGTCAGGGCATACGAAGCGATGGAAAGTGCGGCGATCACAGTGAAATTTACAGGGTGATTCATAAGATCCTCATCGTGTGTCAGTCGAGATGTTTGGATGGGTCATCCTCGAGGCCCATCTGATTCGTTTAAGGGAGTCTTGTTCCTCCGGCTCTATCAGGATGAGTTGATAAGACATCAAGGAGCGTTCTGGACCCCGTTATTCTAATCGCAAGGCAAATCACAATCTTCAGAGTGTCAAGTTTGCGCGGTTATTCGGTCGATGACTGGGCATTGGTTCGCTGCGATTGGAATGCCGGTCTTATATTGCTCTAAACCGGCTTGTCTAAATCACTTGGGTAGCTCCTAGGTGCTCCCGGCCTCCTAGCAGTGGTGGCAAACGGTACTCGATCATGCCCACAATTCGCCAAAGATGTGCCTTGCTTAAACGTGAAGCCCCCGTTGTCGTGGCTCAAGTTCTCGCCCAGGCAATTCCATTGGCCTCGGCTGGAGAAGTGGAACCGTTTGGTCAGCAGTTGGTCAAGATGGGGCGCGGTGGCGCACTGGCATCTATCTTGGGTGATCCTCGATCAGCCCAGGCTCTTAAGAAACCATTACAAGACTGTCCAGGTTCTCTTTTGGCATGGGCCGCACGTCGTCTGGTCGCAGACAAAAACACAGCAGGTGCGATTGAGACCATCCAAGTGCTCGAGGCTCGAGCCACTGATGGACGGACCGAGGCTGGTGATCTCTATGCACTGGCGGCACTCCTTGAGCTGAATCATTCGGAGATCAACTTGTTGGCTGACAGGCTTCTAGTCGGACTGGCCTATGAGGCAAGTGTTGCAAAGCGAAGTCGAGAGGTACCACCTGCAAAAATGGCGTCAAAAAATGCACGCCAATTTGTCTTCGATAGTGAATTGTTGAAGGCCCTGGCTCGTGTGATCGAGGCACGTATCACTGATACTCGGTCAAGAGGTCCACAGCCAGTGGGGCTAGCGGCTGCTTTACTGGCACTGGTGCCACACTCGCCGATTGCAAATCTCATGAGCGCCGCCGATCATCCTGTGCTTATTGCGGCCCGCAGGGCTATCGGTGATATCAAAGATCCAATGGTGTCCAGGCACTTGTTGCTTTGGATGGAGTATGAACCGTTAGCTGGTTCGGCGCGACGCTGGATCGCTGATGCACTGATGGATCCTCATGCAATTCACTTCGTCTTAGAAGCAGGTCACCTGTTAAGACGGTCGCAAGTTCGTCATCGTTTGCGCGCCATGAGCGGTGGCGCCCGATGTATCCCATCATTGACGACCGTCGCCCAGTGGCCTCTCTCTTCAAAGAGAGCGATGCCTCACCTCATTCAGGCATTACAGTTGGGGCAGGCGCGACGAATCGAAGCACTTTGCGATCTTATCGTCATGGATGATGTGCGGGCCCGCTGCTGTGCGGTCATCGCGCTTAGTTGTTATCAGGATAAGAGAGCGACCGAGGCATTGGTCCACTTCTGCATGGACGTCCACCCGGCGGTAGTTCGAGCGGCCACAAGTGCCTTGCAAACTCGCTCGCTGAAGCGTGACGATCTCGTCCGTTTAGCGCAGCGAAGTAGTGGCAAAATTGCCGCGTGGGCCAGACAACAGCTCGCGGGCGCTCGTGCTGAGGATTTGATGGCCTTCTGGGGCCACCTCACCGTCGATGAGCGCTGTCAAGCGGCTCTTGATTTAAGACAACAATCTGAGGCAGAATTTTCTCTGGCTATCGACGGTCTTCTGCTTGATGGTGATCGTTGGACTGTTGTCGGTGCATTGCAGCTACTGCGTCAGATGGGTCTGACCGAACAATTTAGTTCGCGCCTCATCGAATTGTCTGCCGTGACCGACACTCGCATTGCTTCGACTGCGGTGGCATGTCTGGGTGACCATCCCAATCCCCGCACCGTGTCAGTCATCACCGCTCGTTTGAGTCACTGTGATGATCGTGTTCAAGCCAATGCCGTTGAGGCCCTTGGGCAAGTTTATCGATTGTTCCCAGGGCGACTTTCACCTCAGCAGATTGGTCGGGTTATTTCACCATTGACGCTCCAATCCGGTAATAGAACCCGCGCGAATGCCATCGTTGTACTGGCTGAGTTCTATCCTGAACTGGCGGCGCATCGACTTCAAGCAATGCTGAGAGACGCGAACCCACTGTTTCGGGCGAGTGCTATTTGGGCCGCGCGCGAGTGCCAGTGCGCAGCGGCCGTTCCAGATCTAAGTCGTATGGCGAAGACAGAAGAAACCACGATTCTAAAGCAACGAGCCACCGAAGCTTTGCAAGCCCTCACTGGTACTCCGAAGGTCGAAGCGACTTCTTCTCCAATGAAGGAACAGCCTCATCAAGGCCACCATGTTTCAGCGTCCACCGTGGGTGCACTGGGGCAGGTGATTGAAAGGCATACAGATGTTTGACCCAATGATGTACTTATTACTTTCAGTCCAGACCACTGGGTTGATTGCCATGGTCATCGGTGGTGCCTTACTTTGCGTGGCGATTCTGGTGCTGTGGTGGAATCAGCATCGGAGTATTGGTGCAGCTGGATTACGGCTGGCAAAGCGTATGGGCCTCGATCGTCGACAGCGCCATGTCGTGGCGACCTGGGCGCGCGATGCGGGTGGTCTGGACATGGCTGCCATACTCATAAGCGAGGGGTGTTTTGACCATGTCGCAGAGGTTTATGGTGGCCACGTCGATCCAGTTGAGGTTCTAGAGCTAAGATCGAGGCTTTTTGAAAGCAGTCCTTAGTCTCTCGTGGTGCTTGTGAGGCGCAAAAAGAGAGCCCGTCGCCAAAGACGAAGCGGGCTCCTTGTGGGGGGGGCTTAGTAGTTGCCGGGCAAACAAAGCGAAGAGGAGCTTCGAGAAAGCCCAGCCGGGTCGAGAGAATGAAGTGTTGTGGTCTTCACTGCTCCCTTCTCCTGACTGTTCGGAAGTCATCCTCCGTAAGTTCCCAAATTCACTAGATTAACCACCGAAGTTCCGCATTTTTTTGCTGATCGCCTCAGAATGCCCCATATTCGCCCCAAAAAGGGGGTCTTGGCTTTTTAGGTATTGGCGGTATTTTTTGAAATGCTCTAACGCTGTTCCAGGCGGTCAACGACGGCCTGCATATCCGACCACACTTGCTGCCGTGTTTCGACGGTGTAGTTGCGGAGCAAATAGGCAGGATGGAACGTTGGCATCAGATCGACTTCAAGATCTCCGCTAATCCAGGTGGTCCATTGGCCACGGAGTCTGGTAATTCCGGTATCTGTCTTGAGAAGAAACTTGGTGGCTGGGCCGCCCAGGGTCACGATCACCTTTGGGCGGATGGCGTGTATCTGTTCAGTCAGGAATGGGGCGCATTGGTCAATTTCACCGCGCAAGGGGGTGCGGTTATTGGGTGGTCGGGCCTTTAATATGTTGGCAATGTAGACCTCATCTCGCGTCATTGACATTGCTTCAATGATCTGATCGAGCTTCTGCCCGGCCCTTCCTACAAATGGTCGGCCAAGTCGATCCTCTTCGGCGCCGGGTGCTTCCCCAACGAACATGAGATCGGCCTCCGGGTTCCCTTCACCAAATACCGTTTGGGTAATGTCTTCAACTTTTGTGCAATGAGGGCAGGTTGCATCATGCCGTTTTCTAATTTTTTCTAGTTCACCGGCCCGCTTTCCTTTGCCCCGCGAAGACGTAGTTGAGGAACTGGTAGTTGAAGCAGCTTTCAGAGGCACTTTTTTCTTCGTGGTAGAAGCCGTCTTCTTCTGAGTTGTTCTAGAGGTTTTCATTTGAAGTACTTGTGCTGGTACGAAGTCAACACCGATGAGCGCATTACTCTCGAGGTATTGTTGAAAGAGTTCTTCATTTTGGCTGGTCATGTTCTTTTCACTGTCTCCAAGGGGCAGTGTAGCGAAGATGAGACTTCTTAACCTTTGGAGCCAGCCGTCGGTTGATCTGCGACTCAAAATAAAGGTAGCAGGTCGAGAGGAGCAATGAAAAATGCAGGAATGGCGAGCGCTGCTCTCTGCGCCCAGCGATCCTCCACGAGGGCGACCCAAGATTCCACTTTTTTACGAGAGCAGTTTAGGGAAGAAAACACCACTGAACACAAGTGTTCATGAGTGTGTACTAGCGGCTTAGAATGAAGGTCGCTGGCCCATTGTTGACTAGCGATACTGACATCGCTGCCTGGAATATTCCGCGCTTAACATCGAGGTGGTGCGTCTCTGTCAACGCCTGACAGAACAACTCGTAAAGAGTCCTTCCAGTATCAGGATCAGCGGCTTCAATAAAACTTGGTCGGTGACCCTTGGAGCAATTTCCGAGCAATGTAAATTGACTGACCACCAAGACAGAGCCGCCAGCTTCTGTGACGTTTTTATTGAATCGTCCCTGTTCATCTGCAAAAACTCGGAGGTTTGCGATTCGATTCGCTAACCAGTGAGCTTGCTCAGGTTGATCTTCTTTCGCGATGCCGAGAAGAACTAACAGCCCAATCCCAATACTGGCTTCGTAGGATTCGGCAGCCACATCGACCGTCGCTTGATCAACGCGTTGGATAACAGTAATCACTAGTCAGCGCTCATACTGTTAGTGCAATAGCTGCAGAGCTGACCATCGCCTGGCCTTGTTCGTCACATGCCTGCCGATAATCAAGCAAATCCAACGTGCTCTCATTCTTTAGTTGGAGCAACGCAGTCATGTTGCCAACACTACACCAGCGTGTTGGGTTCTTTGACCACTGCATGGCGCTCAAGAAAGCTTCTGCATCACCATCAAGGAACTTGCCGAGCATGTCTCGATCATGTCGCTCAACATCGAATTTGCGTTGGTCATCCACCGGTAGTGGCTCGCCGAATTGTGGACCCACATGGCTGAGATCACTGGATGCGATGTAAAAAGTAGAACCTTTGACATCACTTAACACGCCTTTAAGCGCATTCGTAAATGGAGCGAGTTCAATGCGTTCGCCGTCGTCCTTAATCATGGGGATCATTGGGTCAGGCACTAAAGCAGCAACGATCGGTACATTCCCAAAGCAATACTGTATCCAGGGGATATGCACTTGGATGGAATGTTCTGCAAGATGATCGAGTTGATCGATCACCAGTGAGTCGCCCAGAAGATCCGTCATCTTGGATACAACCTCTGTATCAGCAGGACAGATACCCATGGGTGTTTCAAATCCGAACTCCGTCAAGGTCATACCATCACCAAGACCAAAGTGATTAGTGCCAAGGACAACAACGCGATCGGGCGGATCGATTTCGCGAAGTGGATAGTAGGCGGTTGCATAGTTTGGCCAGCCGCGCTGGAAATCAAGATGTGGTGCCACAATGCCAGTGCATTCAGAATCAAGTTCCGGATCTTCTGTTTGGTCGAAGTAATCACTCAGGAATCCGCGAAATGATTCTTCGCTTTCACCGAGAGTGGCGCATGCCGGTGTGGCAAACGCGCCGCGTTGTGCAATCTCCGCACGTGTTTCTTCCTCAAGTGCTTCAAAGGTTGGTCCCCACAGAAGACCAATCTTCTCGAGGCCTTGGACAAGTCCGATCAACTGGTCTTGACTGACTGAGAGGTTCTGAGCAATTTCAGTGATGTGTTTATTGCCATCGAATTGGCGAAGCACTGGTATGACCTGATGGGGGACAAGCATTTTCTGCCGACTGAGCATCGCCGGGTCTCGAAGTGCGATCATCTGTTTCCCATCTTTGGTTACTGGGATTGGATGGATCGGCCTGACATGGGGCCGTTGAAGATGGTCCGGTAGGGATGAAGGGTCGGTGTGCATCGAGATGGAACTCCTGAATTTCTGAATCTCAAGAATAGCATTTTGCATACACTGAGCCGGGCCTATTGGCCAAAAAATGAGCTTTCAAACCCAAAAACGCACTTGTTGTAGGTACTGGGTTGAGGAGTTTGCATCCGTGAGTAACATCCTTACGAACAAAGGGGCAATAGCTTTCGGGGCCAGACGTTGGTTCCATAGAGGGCAGCAGTTGACCGTTCTTGTCGCCGACCACGCCGAAGTCGAGCTTCGGGCAACGTTCATCCTGCTTATCGGGTCTGAGATGTCGTTTCTTGGCCTTAATCTGTGGCCAGGGCAGGGTTGAGGCCGATCCTTGGCACCTTGTGAAGGCCCGTTTTTGAGGGTGGGGCCAGCGGGACCTCTTCGAGGTCGTTAAGGAACAGTCATTTGCGACGAACCTCGGCGGGTTTCTCGCGTCTTAGTTGAACCTGAATTGGTGAACCCGTTGCGTGGATTCCCAGAGGCTTCAGGCAGTACAGAGAGCATACTTGGAGTAAGAACAGTGAATGGTCTCCATCGAATCGTAACGGGCGTTGTCTTTGGTCTAGCTGTAATGGCCGCAGGCTGTGACAAAGACTCATCAAAATCTAAAACTGCACCAACTTCTACGGAAGGTGCCACAACCCAGCCAGCCAAGAGCAGTGATGCCGGAAAGAGCCCAGCACAACTGGCTATGGCCGCCAGCAGCGAGACGAACACGGCTCCCTCATCGGGGCGAGTAGCGACTCCGCCACCCAAGGAAGTTCCGGCAAATGCGGTGCCCATGAATGAACAGGCGCGGCAGCAGATCCTAAATGAGCGGCGTGCACGCACTCAAGGGGCTGACGCAAGTAGGTTGGGTCGTGCATCAGATGGGCAACAAACCCAACCCAATAAGGCCAACGGGTCAAACCCAAGCA
This sequence comes from uncultured Phycisphaerae bacterium, assembly GCA_937899935.1. GTDB lineage: Bacteria > Planctomycetota > Phycisphaerae > Phycisphaerales > SM1A02 > JAQWNP01. Next base: position 5,428 of record CALCOW010000183.1, on the reverse strand, counting down.
AGGGTGGGCAAGCGGCATCACCGAGCAACAGCACACCTGCTGCTATTGATCCAAGCATGACTGATCCAGAGAATCTTCCGGGTCTGGCTGTTACAACGTCACCGAAAGTGACCCCCAGTGGCCTTCATTTTTATGACATCGAAGGCGGCACTGGAATCAGCCCCGCAAATTCATTAAGTCGGGTCACGGTCCACTACACCGGCTACCTACCCGATGGAACGAAGTTCGACAGTTCACTTGATCGAGATGTTCCGGCGACCTTCGCCTTGAATGGAGTGATTCCTGGATGGACTGAAGGCGTTGGTTCAATGCGTGTTGGTGGTAAACGGAAGTTGGTTATTCCATCGCAACTGGCTTACGGTGAAAAGGGCCGACCCACGATCCCTCCGAACTCGACGTTGGTTTTTGATGTGGAGTTGATTCAGGTTCAAGATAGTGCTCTAGCCCAGGCAACGGGCCCAGATGTGCAGCGGCAACCGCTCACGGTCCCGAACGGTCAAAATCAACCTGCTGAACCTGTAAGTACAGAAGTCAAGCTACAAGTAACACCATCATCTTTGGATCTTGGTGATGTTGCGGCTAAGCAACTTGGCTCTGCCCCTGTCAAGCTGACCAATATCACTGATGAGCCAATTACGATTCAGAAAGCCAAGACGAGTTGTGGTTGCACCACCACGGACTTTGTACCCAACACAGTTTTACAGCCAGGTGAATCGTCTGAAATCACAATCAACCTGCGTGGTGGTTCCAAGGCCATTCCAGTGACGAAGACAGTCACGTTCATGGTCAAAGATGCGGCTCCAGTTAAGATGCAGGTGAGCTTGAATACAGTCTTGTACGTCACCGCAACACCGGAAGAGTATGACAACGTACTGAATCCAGATGGTAAGGTTACGCTGCGAGCAATCGATGATCAGCCATTTTCGATCGTCAGCATTTCACCTCCAATTATCAGTGAATTTAGTAGTGAAGAGGCTGTTGAACATGAGCTAACACTGCCGTGGGACAGCTACTGGTCAAACGTCACTACCACTGGTGGTGGCAAGATGGTCAACATTCATACCACACACCCACTCGCTGAGCAGGTCACCATGCGGGTCAAGTTAGATCCCGATGGCCGTGCTCAACTCAATGACATTATTAAGGAGCGTGTGCAAACTCGTTTGCCTGGAGAGGCAAGTCTGCCGGTGTCACCGCGTAATGAGCTCAGTGCTCTCGTGAAGCGAGGTGACATGGTGAGACTAAAAGAGCGTCTGGATGCGGGTGCTGATGTTGACACACGTGGCAAGTCAGGTGTGACCTTACTTGGTCAGGCTGCTCAGGATGGCAATATCGAAATGGTTGAGTATCTAATCAACCAGGGTGCTGATCTTGAAATGGCGGACCAGGTTGGTCGAACGCCACTCATGACAGCGAGTCAGTCCAAGAACGCAGGTGTCACACGCACGCTGCTGGAAGCTGGCGCGGACGTCCGTGCACGAGACCCATTTGTCGGAAATGCGCTCGCATGGCACTCTGCATTTGGTAGCGCTGAAAGTGTTCAGGAATTAGTCGACTTTGGATCTGATGTTGAAGTTGTTAGTGACCAGACTGGTTTCACACCATTGGTTTGGGCCTCAGGTTTTGGTGACGCTCGATCTGTTGCTATCCTGATCGATGCTGGTGCTCGTCTCGACGTTGTAGATGTGACTGATGGTTCATCGGCAGCGCACCACGCAGCCAAGACCGGTTCAAGGGCGCATTTGCAGGCACTGATTGATGGCAAGGCCAATCTCAAAATGATTGATCGAAATGGTAAAACTGCTTTGCATGCAGCAGCAGGTCACCGCAACGGTAGCGTCGATAAGGTCATGCTACTTGTCGAGTCTGGTGCTGACGTGAATGCGAAAGATAATCGCGGTATGACGGCGTTAGATATTGCCAAGAACGAGCGATCTGATGCTGGCAAGACAGCGGTGGTCGAATACCTGGAGAGTGTTTCTGATCAGCCAACAGAGTAGCTCACCAAAGCATGATGGCAGATCGTAAGCTCAGCGATACATCTCGCTGAACCCAAACCTTGATGAAATAAAGCAGCCCGCGAAGCAGAAAGCTTCGCGGGCTGTTGTTTTTCAGGCCTGGTAGCCCTTTTCGCATTGGGTTTTATTCCTTCCTCAAGTTATCATTAGGGCTTACCAAGCTTTATGACACTATTGTGCCCAAGGAGCTCCCCTAATGAGTACTGCTACTTCAACGGCCACCCCAGGTACCTCGTATCCAACTTGTTATACAAAACTGATGACTCTTGCCCGTGAAAACGACTTGATAGGCGGGACTATGAGCATCCTGGGTTGGGATCAAGAAGTCTTGATGCCCGAAGGTGGTCTTGCATACCGAAGTGATCAGCTAGCGCTCTTGGCAAAAATTGAACATGAGATGGGAACAAGCTCAGAATTTGCAGATGCGTTGGCTGAATGTGAAGCAAATGATGATCTCACGTCTGACCCTCAAAGTGCCACAGCGGTCAATCTGCGCGAGTTTCGTTGGTCCTTAGATCGAAGAACCAAGCTACCTGCAGAGTTGGTGCAAGAAGAAGCCAAGCTTAGTAGTGAAGGAATGCATACCTGGAAAAAGGCACGTGCAAATGAAAACTTTGATGAGTTTGCACCGGTTTTATCCAAGATCATCGATATGCTGCGTCGGAAGGCAGCCTGCTATGGTTGGGCAGAAGGCGGTGAGCCATGGGATGCACTCGCTGAGGATTACGAGCCTGGCTGTACGGCGGCATGGGTTGAATCCGTGTTCACGCCATTGCGTAAAAAATTACAGGTGTTGCTTGATGACATCATGGGATCAAGCCATGGGCCAAGCAATGCCTTTAACGAGATCGCACTGCCTGTGGCCGAACAGAAGGCCTTTGTACACAAGGTAGCTGCACAATTTGGTTTTGAGTTTTCACGCGGTCGACTCGATGAATCCACCCACCCATTTTGTAGTGGCTCGCATTGCAACGACATTCGTATGACCACCCGGTTTCATGAAGATAATGTCAACGATGCTCTTGGTTCAACGATGCATGAAGCAGGCCACGGCTTGTACGAGCAAGGTTTACTAACAAAGTACATCGGAACGCCGATGGGCCGAGCAGTGTCACTGGGCATCCACGAATCTCAGAGCCGTATGTGGGAGAATCAGGTTGGTCGCAGTGAGTCATTTTGGAAGTGGTGCCATCCGCTACTGAAAGAACACTTTGGTGCACCAGTTGCATCGTTGACCTTTGATGATGTCTATGGTGGGGCGAATATTGTTAAGCCTGATTTCATTCGAGTTGAGGCAGATGAGTCAACTTACAACATTCACATTATGATTCGCTTTGAATTGGAGCGAGCTATTTTGGCAGGCAATCTCGAAGTCAAAGATATTCCAGATGCCTGGAACAGTAAGTATCGTGACTATCTTGGCCTTGAAGTGCCTAATGATTCCAAGGGTTGCTTACAGGATATTCACTGGTCTATGACATCGATGGGCTACTTCCCAACGTACACTCTCGGTAATCTTTACTGTGCGCAGTTCTTTGAAAAAGCGGTTGAGGCTCACCCAGACATGGTTGAAGAATTTGCCAGTGGTCAGTTTGACACCTTGTTGCATTGGCTGCGGACTAACATTCACGAGCAAGGTCGCAAATATCGAGCAGCTGATCTGGTTGAAGTGGTGACCGGCAAGCCACTTTCATCGGAGCCGCTGATGCGACACTTGGAGAGCAAGCTACGTCCGCTTTACAAGGTCTAGTGTTTTCTGGCGAGAAGGTGGGCGGTGCGTCTGGGTTGATGGATCCAGGTGGCTCAGCTGTTCCACGCCAATTGGCTAGGTTGGCAACCCCCATGACTAGTAGTCGGGTGTTGGTGGGTCATAGTCGTTGATGTTGATCGAATCAAACCATTGGATGGTACGAGAGAGCCCTTCATTGAGTGGCACTTTGGGCTCCCAGTTCAGCAGATCTCGCGCCAAGGTGATATCCGGGCGGCGATCTCGGGGGTCGTCAATTGGTAATGGTCTTGCCTGAACAATGGCACCAGAGCTCTTGGTCTGCTCAGCCACCATCTCTGCTAGTTGGCGGATAGTGAAGACACCGGGATTGCCTAAATTGATTGGGCCGGTAACGGCCTCGTCTGAATCCATAAGTGCCATGAGTCCGCCAACCAGATCATCAACGTAGCAAAAAGCGCGTGTCTGTTCACCAGTTCCATACAGGGTGAGTTCTTCGCCCTGGAGTGCTTGCCGTATAAAGTTGCTTACCACGCGACCATCGAATGGATGCATGCGTGGACCGTATGTATTGAAGATGCGCGCAACCTTGATCGATATGTTGTGTTGTCGATGGTAGTCAAAAATGAGTGATTCAGCCGCCCGTTTACCTTCGTCATAACAAGCGCGCGGGCCAATAGGATTAACCGAACCCCGATACGTCTCAGATTGTGGATCAACCTCTGGGTCACCATACACCTCACTCGTCGATGCTTGTAAAAATCGTGCTTGGCAGCGTTTGGCCAAGCCGAGCATATGCCAGGTGCCGATGAATGAAGTCTTGGTGGTGTAGATAGGATCGTGTTGATAGTGTCCGGGGGCAGCTGGGCAAGCCAGGTTGTAGATCTCATCCACATCGACGTAAGCTGGCTCAATAATGTCATGCTCGAGCACACTGAATTGTTCATGGTCAATCAGATGGGCGATGTTAGATCGGGTGCCTGTAAAGAAGTTATCAAGACAGATGACTTGCTCACCTCGCTCAAGCAGTCGATCACAGAGGTGAGAGCCGAGAAATCCAGCACCACCAGTGACAAGGATTCTTTTGCTCATCGAAAAAGGGCTCCAAAGAGGTTCAATGCCAGTATCCACACGCAGGATAGACGATCCGCGGCAGTGGTGGTCTTGTGACCGAGCCACCAGACTGAGAGGATAGGCTGATGGGTGAACCTGTGGCTCGATGCCGGCAAGCAATTGGAGTGATGACTGGCACCAGTATGGATGGTGCTGATGCAGCGCTGGTTTCATTTGAAGGCTACGGACTGAACCTGAAGGCAACTTTCGAAGCCCATCACTTTGTGCCCATGGGTGATCTTGCCGCTCGGCTGAGGGAAGCCTCTCTTGGGGTCGCTCATACGGCTGAGCAGTGGACCAAGCTGGGGGTTGATTTGGCCTCCGTATGCAGCGAGGCCATTGATGGTGTGTTTAAGAAACAGTCCCAGCCGGTTCTTATTGCTGTCCATGGGCAAACACTCTTTCATGCGCCGCCTCTGTCATTGCAGTTGATCAATGCAGCGCCAATTGCGCATCAATTTGGTTTGCCAGTTATTTCAAACTTGCGGCAGGCAGACTTGGCCGCTGGCGGACAAGGTGCGCCGATTACACCTTTGGCTGATTGGGTCTTTTTTCGCCACTCAACCGATTC
>CALCOW010000182.1 GCA_937899935.1 uncultured Phycisphaerae bacterium | reverse complement strand
ATAACCAAACGCCATGACTAAACCTGGAACTGCCAGCGGCAACATCGAGAGGCTATCCAGGAGGGTGCGCCCCCATATGCGCGTGCGCACAATCAGATAGGCAATCAAAAGCCCAATACCTAAATCAACCGCAACGGCGCAGATGGAATAGATCAAGCTATTCTCGATTGAACCCATTGCCAGTGGATGGGTCAGCGCATCTCCATAATATTGCAGTGTGAATTGTGTAGGAAAAATAGATTGATACCAAGAGCCGTCTGCCGCGATACTTGAAAGGATCACACTTATGTGCGGGCTGATGGCCATTAGCACAACAACGGTGCACAGTGCTAACGCCCCAAAAGCAGCGATGCCTTTCAACTTTTTTGGTATCGCTTGAACTGAGGCTTTGGAATACATTTCATGGCCCCGGCGACCAAAGAAAAACTTGCCAACCACATAAATACCGATCGCCATCGCCAGCATCACAGCCGTCAGCGCGTAAGGCTGCTGTGAATCGGACATCTCTTTAATAAGTTGAAATATCTGCACGGGAGCAACCTGCTGATAGTCAAACATCAGCGGTGTACCAAGCTCAGTAAAGGACCAGATAAAGACAATCGTGCTGCCAGCAAAAAGCCCCGGGCGAATCAGTGGTAGCGTCACTTTCGTGAAGCGACTCCAGGGGCCAGCACCAACATTCTCAGCCGCCTCGGTGAGAGCTGGATCAAGGTTGGCAAGGGATGCTGTGGCATTGAGGTAGATGATGGGATACAAGTGCAGCGCTTCAATCACCACAATCGCCCAGAAGCCACCTTTACCAATGAAGTCGAAACCGGTTTCAAGAAGACCGAGATCCATGAGGATGGTATTGATCGCACCGCTGCGGCCGAGTAAGTGCGTTAGACCGATCGCACCAACAAACGGCGGCAGGATGAGCGGCACCAAGATGAGCGCCCCAAATGCTTTCTTGCCAGGAAAATCGTAGCGTGCTGTTAGACCCGCCAGGGGCAGTGAAATGATGATTGACAGCAATGTCGTACAGCCTGCAATGGCCAGCGCATTCCAGAGGCTGTTGCGCAATACTTCATTGGTGAATACCTCACCAATGTGATAAAGCGTAAAGCCACCGTCGTAGGAGACAAAGGCGCCCTCAATGGTCAACCAAATCGGATAGATCAGGCATAACGCAAAGAGCACCAAGAGGGTGATCATGAGGATGGAAGGGCCCACAGACCGGCGTCGCATGAAGGGAGTCTACTTCGGAACTTGAGGAATTCGTAATTCTGAGGACATTTGTGAATCTCTGGCAATACTTTCGCAGGAATCCATCAATCAATAAACCTGGGCGTCTTTGTGAAGACGGCTCCAGGTCTTGGTCAGGCAGTTATCCACTTAACCCTCCTCACGATAGCGCCAGAGTGAGCATTGATCCCGACGAGCCATAGGACCGTTCCACAAATTTCCCTTGTGGTAGGCATCACCGGCGGTGGTGGCATCATCAACTCCGGCGGAACCCTTAACCTCAGTGACACCATTGTCTGCAGCAACACGCCTGACCAAGTCGGCGGCCAAAATGGCTACAACGACAACGGTGGCAATTTCGTGGAGGACATTTGTGAATGTGCAGGTGACATCATTGAAGATGGTGTTGTTGACCTTATTGATTTCACAGCGTTCCTAGTGAACTTCGGGGCAACCGGTGAGAACATCGCTGACCTCAACGGCGATCTCGTTGTGGACATACAAGACTTCTCGATTTTCCTGGTTAACTTTGGCAATGTGTGTGAAACACGCAGCGCCGTCGCAGAGACAGGTTTAGGCAAGGTTGTCCCAACGCATCAGGGCCAAGGCGTGCCACGTAAGTGAGGCATTTGTAGACTATTTTCTGGGCAAGAGGGACAAAACCCTCTATCCTCGATGGCTCATCTGAACCGGTTCTATAGGTAGGTTTTTGCCTGGGTCGGATGGTGTTGGAAGGTGTTTCTGCACTTAGCCATTGCTACCACCAAGCAAACAGTGGGGGGGATTTGCCCGTGCGTATGTCGCTGTCTTTCTTTGTCACAATGAGTTCCTTTGCACTGTTCGTTGCGCCATGTGTGTATGCCCAAGATGGCGACAGGCGCGAAGATCCTTTCTCTTGTAACGATGCTTGGCTCATGCCTGTCGATGTTGAAGATGCAAGCAGCCATGAGAGTTGGGTGCGCTTTGGATGGGACACTTTTGTAGCCATCAACTGGCCGCACAAAGAAGGTGGACTCGGTGGTGAGCCTGATAAGGATTTGAGTATCTGCACCGATACCGCAGACCCGCTTTGGCTGACATACATACAGAAAGATCAGATGTTCCTTCCACTTGGTGCAGATCCCGGTACATGGGCTAACCCGACCATACCAATCAAAATGTACCCACCGGACTCCTCTGGCCCACAACTTCCGATCGTCGGTGGCTTATCAAAAATTATCGGTATTTTTGACGAGTTGATAGACACGTTCGCTGAAGCAGATGTAGGTAGCCCATTGATCGATCAGAATGGGAGATACGTGATGTTTGAGATCTACCTAAACCAATCAGAGTTTGAGTACCTCAAACAAACGCAATATTACGACAGCAACAAACAGCTCCAGGCCTTTGAAACAGAGATCCCAACCTTTGTTGGATTTCCCGAAACTGGTGCGCCTGACGAGTTTGATCCGCCGCTGACATTACCTGACTACGCGCAGCAAGGTGCCATGGAACTCAAGGCGTCTTGGAAACAGTTGACACCAGCTGAAGCCGCCAGCGGTCGTTTCATCACGCGTGAGGTCTACTACGTCAGTAACTACAACGATACGGCTCCACCATGCGGCCCCGTGACGATCGGCCTTATTGGCATGCACATTCTTCGACTGACGCCGGATTCCGCCAGCGCTTGGTATTGGACGACCTTTGAGCAGATCGATAACACTTCAACATCCCTTCCGCACCCAGCAACACCCTTACTGAACCCAGGCCCAGACGCGGATGATTGTCCGCCGCCATATGCTGAGGGTTTCACGTGCGCTGCTGCAGCGTGTGAGGAGGAGTCTGCCGCGGATTGTCCGCCAGAACCCGTTGACGTGATGCAAGGCCCTGATGTCTGCGAGACCAACACTGAAGAAATCGTCAACGTCTCAAGAATTCCAGAAATGGTTCCATCCCCGATGATTCAAAGCGTCAACACGGAATATCAAGACGCACTCCCAGCGCCGTGGAAGTATTACGAGTTGGTCAACACGCTACAGCCTGATCCGGATGGTGAATGCTGTATCCCTCCTTCAACATCAAACACCGTCAACACGTGTTATATGACCAACACCACCATGGAAACCTACACGCAGTACTTTCCACCTGAATTCGATTTTCCAAAGTGTGGCAATGCGCCAACTAACAGCATGAACTGTACTGATTGCCATGCAGCTGGCATGCCGTACGGCGCACCGATTGATGAATTTGGGTTTCCCACACCGAGCCCAGGCAACCCAACGGGCACGAAGTACCAAGTGTTTACATTTCTACTCTATGCCGCCAAGAGTTCTTGTAAAGGTGATCTAGATTTCGACATGGATGTTGACTATCAAGACTTCAGCATCTTCGTGATCGACTTCGGCAAACGAGGCATTCTTAGAACTGATCTTAATGGCGATGGCGTTGTTGATGTCAAGGACTTCTCACTCATGCTAATCAACTATGGAAGCTCATGTGATCTCGCCAGTGAAGAGGGAAGATCTGCAGAACTCGGTAGGGTAGCGAAAGGCAATAGAGGGCCTACTTCCCTACAAAGGTAAGCAACTCGCCTGGTGCGTCGTCACTTACTCTGTTGGATAATCAGGAGATGTTTCTACCGTTCGATCATTAGACTCCGCTATCTCCCATCTCTTATCCATCATCTCGTAGTTCTTGTCAATTAACTCACTGGCTTTGGCGCCATAACCTTGACCGGGCTCTGCGAGGTGCCAGACCAAATAAAAACTCACCAGGTCACTTCTTACCGAAATAGTGGACTGGCCATATTCGCCTCTGGCGCCGGAACTTAATTCAAGGGCCTTTTCAATGAAACCATGTGCTTGGTCATAGTTGCTCCGGTATGTGAGTAGGCCACCTATCTTCTTGCTCATCAAGTCAAAGGTTTGGGAATGATCATCACCTAAGAATCGACGACTGATTTCAACGGCCTCGTCGAAGTTGCCTTGTTGGGCAACCAGACAACACAGTAAGTCAATCGCAACCAATGTTTGGGGATGATCACTGCCTAGAACACGGCGGTTGGTTTCTACTGCTTTGGCGTAGTAGGGTCTTGCTTGGTCGTACTTACCCTGAGCACTAAGGAGTGTCCCCACGCCTAACATCTTCTCAGCTGTTCTGGCGTGCTCATCTCCCAACAGACGGCGGCTCTCTTTTAATGCCTCCACATAGTAAGGCATCGCCTGATCATATTGACCTTGCGCGTTGAGTACGTAACCCACATTGGCAATCGACGCAATTGTGTATGGGTGATCCTGACCAAAAACGCGCCGACTGGTTTTTAGAATTTCCTCAAAGCTAACAAGCGCTTCTTGATACTTGTTGATAGTCAAGTAAAGCAAGCCACAATTAAAAAGCTCTACGAGGGTGTCGATGTGCTCATCACCCAACTTCTTCCGCTTGCTCACAAGATCTTTTTCTAAAACAGAGAGTCTTCGTTCGATTTTTAAGCTATTCCGTGCCACGTTAGATCCGGGCACAAATGCATTCTTGCCTGCTGCCGCAAGTTCTGTAGAAAAGATTGCAGGCGCGAGCAACCCATGAGGAATCGCCTTTTCGAATAACTCCAGTTCATCGCGGTTGAGAGTTCTTTCTACATATAATGAACGGCGCACCCTAGACGGAAGCATTCTTACTACCAGCTCCATATCACCAGCAGTCTCGCGAGTGATTTTTTCCTTGGTTAGTGCATGTAACCATTGTTCAAAACAACGCTGAGCATCGGAGAGTCGAGCAACACTAGAGGCCTCGACAATCCAACGCGGATGCTCTGTCGCTAATACCTCATGGTAATTCCGTTGGTATTCATCTGCCTTAGCTTGGTGGCCTTGTCCAGGCTCAGCATCTTCCCAGGCTTCATAGATACTAATAATGTTTCTAAACGACTGAAGCGTGTAGGCATGCCCCTGGCCAAAGTAACGTTGGGCGTTTTCCAAGGCTTCGATGCAGTGAAGCAAGGCCTTACTGTAGTCACCTTGCTTAAGAAGAAGATCAGCTATGTTGGTTACCAGTCGCAATGTCTTAGGATGATCATCTCCAAAAACATCCCTGGCTATTTCGCTCGCCTCGGTGTAATAGGGCATCACCTCATCGTACTTACCTTGCTTTAACAACATGTCCCCTATGTTGCCTAGTGACTGACATACTGTGGGGTGGTCACTGCCTAGAGTTCGGCGTGCGGTTTCGAGTACCACCGTGTAATAGATCATTGCCTCGTCGTACCTGCCATTGATCGCAAGTAAGTCGCCCACATTGCTTCCTGAATTGAGTGTGTCCAGGTGATCATCGCCAAGTACGTGACGTCTGCGCTCTAAAGCTTCCGTGTGGTATGACCATGCTTTTTCGTAATTGCCTTGCTTGAAAAATAGATTGCCTAAACCTGATATCAAGTTCAGTGTATCGGGGTGATCCTCTCCAAGGATCCTTGAAGCTGTTGCATTTGCCTGCGTGTAATAAGGTAAGGCTCTGTCATATTTGCCTTGTATAACAAAGAGGTCACCCATTTCGATCATCGAACGAATTGTTTGGGGATGGTCATCACCCAGAACGCGACGACCAATACTGAAGGCCGCGAAAATGTGAGACTCAGCCTCCTCGTACAATTCGAATGCAGAATAGGTCTTTGCAATTGCAGATCGAAGCTCCGCCTCAATGAGTGGCAGACTCTCGAACTTCTCGCCGACTTCGTTGGCCGCATTAGCGAGCACCATCTTCAGTAATTCTTTGTCCTTTCCACCAGCGATTTGTGGATCTACCGATGTGAGTATGTTCGTCATGAAGTTCTTAACTGCCTCAGTTCGTACACGCTCGTGCTCAGCATTGTCTCTTGCGACGATGGCTTCGTTCTTTTGTTGTTCGGCTACCGCAGCTTGTTGACGAGATTGAACGGCAAACATTGATGTGGTAATAATGCCTGCAAACAGTGCGATCAACACCGCACCATAAGCACTAAGCACACCTTTATTACGACTCACGGTTTTCCGGAATCGGTAGAGCGCGGATTCTGCTCCAGCTTCAAGTGGCTTGAATGCAAGGTACCGACGTATATCTTCACCCATGGCGCGAGCCGACTGGTAACGCTCATAACTCGATTTGCGTAGTGCTTTCAGTGGTATCCACTCGAGTTCGCGACTTAGTTTGCGTATGAGCAGCGACATTCTGGTGCGCCTTGCCGTGGCAATTCGCTGACTGTCTTCATAACCAACATGTGAAAACTGCAACTGCTCACTTGGCCTCGGTGGTTCTTGTTCACAAATAACTCGACGCATCTCACGCAAGCCATTTTGGGCAAGTGACTTTGGATCAAATGGCAATAGACCAGAAATCAATTCATACATGACGACGCCAAGTGCATAGACATCACTACGACTATTGATAGCGACTTGATTATGATCAATCTGCTCCGGACTCATATAGGCAGGCGTTCCGATCAACTGGCCCGGCTGGGTCATATCAGTCATTTCACTAAGATCTAAAGAAGTGGCCTTAGCGACTCCAAAGTCAATAATCTTTGGGTGGAATTGATCATCATCACCGCGCACAACCATTATGTTGCTTGGCTTCAGGTCACGATGAATGATGCCTCTCTCATGTGCATGTTGCACAGCATCACATACCTTAACCAACAATTGCAGCCGCTGTAGTGTCTTAAGTCTTTCTGTATCACAGGCCGTGGTTATACTCTGCCCTTCTATGTACTCCATAACAAAGTACGGACGGCCATCATCAGTCACCCCTGTTTCATAGACACTGGCAATACCTGGGTGATTCATCAACGCCAGCGCCTGCCGCTCTGCTTCAAAGCGCGCAATAATTATCTTCGAGTCTACCCCAGCTTTAACAACTTTAATTGCCACGCGTCTTTTTAAGGGCTCTGTTTGCTGTGCCAAGTAGACAACACCCATGCCGCCTTCACCGAGCTTTGAAATTAACTTGTAGTTACCAATGCGGGTACCAATTAATAACTCGTTCCAGGTTGTACCACTGATCTCTGCCTCTTCAACGGTGGGATGGCTCTCGTAATGTCCCATAAGAGACTTAACCTCATTACGAAGCGATGTGTCATCGCCGCAGGCCTCATCAAGAAAAGCATCTCGTGCCTTTGCTGGAAGACTTGCTGCTTCGTCGAAAATCTCTCGAGCACGATCATGGTTCATGAACGGAATTTCCACAGTTCACTGCGCCCATAAATTGGGTGAGCGTAGGATCTACCTCTGCAACTTTCGGCATGGACAAACCCACAGGTTAGGCACGTGATCACAGCACACTTACCAAGATCAGGTCGACGCCTTCCTAGGATACGTCTCGCCTTAGATGCGGGTTCTTGTTGATTCGATAGAGGCCTTTTTGGTTCTTAGAAGCCCAAAAATCAGATGATCGCTGCCTCGCGAAGGAGAAAACTTGCCGTTTCGTGTGAGCCTCTGAATGCCCTACTTTTCTGGTGGACTTAGCCGCCAGCAGTCGCCCCGAAATTCACAAGAAAGATAGAGAAGTCCGAGATGCTGACCATCCGGTCACCATCCAAGTCACCTAGGCACTCATCACTTGGCTCACAAGTCTGGCCGAAACTCACCAGGAAGATGGAGAAATCTCCAATGTCGACAGAGCCATCATTATTCAGGTCGCCAACCAGACCCTGTGGCGCCGATTCGGGAATTTTCCACGCGACTGCGACGTCACGAGTTGCACTTGATGCACCATCAACACGTGATACTTGTAAGACATATTCACCAGGCGCCAAACTTGTGGTGTGTATGAGCTCGACGTTATCAACGGCACTTTCGCTGGTCACATTTCCGCCAAAGATACGTGGCCCGCTGCCAAGAAGTGGCTCAAGAGTGATACCCGAAACTGACCACAACAAGAGATCAAAGTCGGAAATATAGTTTGCTGTGAAGGATGTATTGGTTTTCCGGTGCCACGTTGCTAGAAATTCAACGTCGCTTGGCTCCGTTAGTGTAAAACGCCAATAGGAACTCTCGCCAATATTGATATTGTCAAGCGCCCAGCCCGGGCCAGTGATGGTGTTGTCCAGAGGCACGGTGCTCTCACCATTTGTTTCTCCGCCAGTGAGTATCAGGTGACTGTCATCAACCCAAAGGCTGCCCGCTCCATACACCAGATCGAGCCCACGGTCTGTCCAGCCTCTTGTACCACCTGATTCAATGGGATTGTTGGTCCAATTGCCACTCCGGTCAGCGCCGCAGAGCAGAACCGCTTTGATGACTTCGGAACGCTCCGCATCAGGATTGACTGCCAGGTCAGCATACGTGCGAGCAGTTTCGACCAACAACGCCGCAGCGGCGCCAACAACAGGTGTTACAAAGCTTGTAAAGTTGCTTCCAGATGCGACTATTTCAGGCTTCGTTCGCCCAGCTCCGTCATATCCCGCCGCCACATCTGTAGAGGCATGGCTGCCATCGAGGGTGCCAACGCTGATTCCGTTGTAGCCATACGCCATCAGCGGAAAGGCGGGGTCACTATTGTTCACACCAACACACATCAAGACATCATCACGAACCATGACATAGTCAGCTCGACGGAGCACCTGATTGTCCCAACTACCAGCGCTTCCGACCCATGAGTGATTCACGATCTTCTGGTCGGAAGGTGTGACACTCGGAACACTACTTGAGCCTAATCGCAAGAAGGTACCCAACCAGTAGTTCACTTCATAGACGTAAGCCTTGTCGATACCTGGAGCCAAACTCTGCGAGAGTCCAAAGAATGCTTTTGAAACTGTGTTGGCATGGTTCGAGACACCGGATGCACCACTGGCTTCCACAATGGTCTTGCCTGCAAAATCACTGTCGTTCTCATTGGGCGCGTAGTTGCTATTGGCAATGGCCTCAACCTGTCCAACACCAACGCCGGCGCCTGTTGGCACGGTGCCGATCCGCTCCGCAAGAGCAGCTAAACCGGTCTCTTCATCATTGACGTTGGCGGAAGCCAACTGGGCCGAAAAACCAAGTACCAACGTCAACACCACTGCTGTCGCGACAGCCATGGATTCCATCCGCCGGTGTTTTAAAGCCCGCATCAAAGTGCTCCCTGACGATGATCAAACAACCCTATTTGTACGCCCAATATGGCTGACGGTGCGACCCACCAATCCTTTAAGAGTAGCTACGTTCAGACACGGGGCAAAAGGAAACTCACTCTTTTCCATGCGTATTTACCCATTTTAACGGGCAAAGATGCGGTTCATTGCATCAAAAACGAGGTTTTTGCCTAGATTGGCCCGATATCCAATTGGTTTTTTTACTGAGTGGAGACCGTTTGAGCAGCGGCTGAGCTCTGAAGCTCGTCCTGGACGGTGGATAGCAGCCGCCGCTCGAAGGCCTCATCGCGATGAACTGGTGTCCAGATGATTCCCGTCTGGGTTTCTCGACCCGGGTCATCGGCAATCACCACCCCTGAACGCCGGCGCGTCCAGGCATTGCGTTGGTAGCCCGGCTGTCCCGCTCGTTCAAGGAAGACCCAGGCTCTAAGTTCGAGATCGCCTTGGTAGTTTGTCAGGTCGAGATCTGCTGAACCCAACGCCACCATGTCCGGGCCAGTGAGCACTTCTGGAGCCCGAAGAATAGAAGCCTCAAAGCCAACCGGTGTGAACTCAAATCGAACCGTGCGCCGATGCATCCCCAGCGTGTTTTCCATGGCATCTGAGAAGTTTGGGTTGTCCGATTTCCATGGCTCAAAAATGGAGCTTGCGATTGCTGGCTCGGTCTCGATCACCCCATTGCGGCGATCGCGCAAGCGGGCTGGCATACCCCATTTCGTAGCAGCCTCAACAGCCGCATCGAAGGCCTGGTTGTAGGCTGTCGATTGGACATTGAGTACTTCTGGCCCTTGATTGGAGTGACAACCAACGCCGATGAAGAGCAGGCCGGCCAGAACACATTTCCAAATCATGTGGTGCATAGGTGCAGTCTAACCGAGACGGGCGTTAGAATCGTGGCATGCTTACAGCCGATCCAGCCACCATTCGACATCTGCTTCAGCTCGAGGGCCATTCTGCCACTGAATTGACTGCATTGGCCAAACGGGCTGCTGAGCTCAACCACGAGCCCGATCGAGGGCCAGGTCATGGCCCACTGGCGGGGAAGACCCTGGCCAATCTGTTCTTTGAAGACTCCACACGAACACGTTTGAGCTTCACACGAGCAGCCCAACGGATGGGCATGCATGTGCTTGACCTGTATGCCAAGTCATCGAGTGTTTCGAAGGGCGAAACACTGCTTGATACCGCCCGCAATGTCCATGCGATGGGTGTTGATGCGATCGTCGTTCGCTGCACACCCAGTGGAGGTCCTGCACTATTGGCCGATCATTTAGATTGCTCAATTATCAATGCCGGTGATGGTAAACACGAGCATCCAACCCAAGGATTGCTCGACCTGATGACACTGCTTGAGCACTTCAAGGTTGGACAGACCATCACCGGTGATGAGCTTCATGGCAAGCGTATTGCCATCGTGGGCGACATCGACTCAAGTCGTGTGGCCCGCTCTAATATCCATGCACTTACAACATTGGGTGCGCACGTGGTGCTCATTGGCCCACCAAAACTAGTTCCTGAGACATTCTTAGAGATAACAAAGCATTTGGATCCACCTGTTGGCAGCGTTGAGATTGCCCATGATCTAGATGCAGTCCTTGCTGACTTAGATGCGATCATGATGCTGCGTGTTCAGTTTGAGCGGCACGAGCGTGATATCATCGGTCCAGATTATGCTGATAAGTTTGGCCTCAATCAGGCCCGAGCGGCGCAACTCAAACCCACTGCACCCGTGCTACACCCTGGACCAATCAACCGCGACTTTGAGCTCGCCTCAGCGGTCGCCGATGATCCCAAGCGCAGCCTGATTATGCAGCAAGTCAGCAATGGTGTGGTGGTGCGTATGGCTGTGTTAGAGAAGCTCTTGGCCTAGGGAACGTCAATAGCGAAACCATCTTGTGGATCCCGGGGTCAATTGGCCGATAGCGTCTGTATGCCACGTTCACTTGAAGCGATTAAGAGCCTGGAAGTACCGATCATCGTACGTCTGGCACAGTGCAAACTACCGATGAAGCGGATCACCGCACTGAGCCCTGGCGAGATCATTGATCTGGGCCTTTCACTAGAGACAGATGCATCCACAGGTGGCTCAGGACCCCTGGATATTCTGGTGAATAACCACAAGGTCGCTCAGGGACAAGCCGTCAAGGTAGGCGAGAACTACGGTATTCGGGTTGGACAATTAGACGACGTGGATACACGGATCTCCGCTCTTAGTAAAGACGAAGGGCCCCGTACTTAAATTTGTTGGCTAGGGCATCCTATCGCCTATGATTGGGCTCGTTTCAACAAGGGAGCCGTTCTATGCCTCGTGATATTCCCGTCGGTAATGGCGACATGCTGGTCACCTTCGATGGGCTCTACCAGATTCGTGACATTTACTACCCACATGTTGGTCTACCAAACCACACGGATGGTCATGTGCAGCGCTTTGGCGTTTGGGCCGACGGCGAATTCGCTTGGATCGATGATCCAGAGTGGGAACGAGAACTTCGCTACAAACCTGACACCATGGTCACCGAGGTACTGCTGAAGCATCCTAAACTGGAACTGGAATTGCTCTGTTGTGACGCCGTTGATTACGCCTCACCGGTTTATTTCAGACACATCACTGTCACCAACCTCACCAGCAATGCTCGCGATGTGCGAGTTTTCTTTCATCATGACATTTCCGTCAATGGCTCTCCGGTCGGTGATACCGTCAATTATGACCCCGTGCTGGCTGGTCTAGTCCACTATAAAGATGGCACGTATTTCGTAATCAATGGCTGTGATGATCGCAAGTGTGGTATCGACCACTGGAGTACCGGAGCCAAGCGTATTAACGAAGCAGAGGGCACTTGGCGCGATGCCGAAGATGGCAATCTTTCTCGCAATGCAATTGCACAGGGCTCTGTCGACTCAACGGTTGGGTTCAATTTACAACTACAACCACGCGGCAGCTCAGGGTTAGTGTATTGGCTTGGTGCCGGCGAATCATACGAAGACATCAAGCAGCTCAATAAGAAGATTCTGAAAAAAACAGCGCGGCGCATGATGGGCCGCACTGAA
>CALCOW010000181.1 GCA_937899935.1 uncultured Phycisphaerae bacterium | reverse complement strand
CTCGCGGATACACACAGCAATATTACGAACCTGCATGTCACCGTGCGGGAGTGGGGTGATCGAATCGTTTTTCTCCACCGCGTTGAATCAGGACGTACGGATCGCAGCTATGGCATCCATGTTGCTCGCATCGCAGGGGTACCAAAGAAGACATTAACGCGTGCCAGTGAACTACTTGATTCACTGGCAGTAGAACATTCAAATACAATGGTGCAGACACCGAGCATTGACAGTGAGCAGCTACCGCTATTCTCGACCACTACAGAACATCCCGCAATCCAGCAACTTCGCGATTTACAAATAGAAAATATGACACCAATGGATGCGTTTGACATCATTCGAGAGCTTCTCGTAGATCTCAATGACACGCCTCCACAATCTGACTAATCTTATGAACGCCTCCAAACTAAAAAGTGTTTTTGATACTGGATTAGATTTCAATAGCTATCTCACAACTGATCCAAGTAAAGCCGAACGTTGGATGGATTTGTATCAACAAATACAACTCAGCAATACACAAACTGAACTCATTCGTGGCTTCAAGCGCCAAATGCGAGTGCTATGCATCAGCGGCATCTGGTGTGGCGACTGCGTTCAGCAAGGTCCATTACTGGAACGCATCGCGAATGCCAACGAATGCATTGATTTACGCTGGATTGATCGTGATACAGATCCCGAATTCACTCAGCACTTTATGATTAACGCCGGAAACCGTGTACCCGTCGTGCTCTTCATGGCAGAAGATTTTGAACCGGTCTCGGTCATGGGCGATCGAACGCTCAGTCGATATCGCGCGATGGCTCAACGTTATGGGGTGGCTGTTTGCCCACTCCCAAGCCACCAATTGCCGACCGATGAAAGTCATGAGACTTTGCAAGAGTGGCTCAATGAGTTTGAACGTGTGCACTTACTACTTCGCCTCAGCGGCCGCCTTCGGTCAAAGCATGGGGACTAAAGAGCAACCTACTTATGCTAATGAACGCGTCCATTCTGAAGGCCCACTATGACCAGGGTGTTGATTTCTTAGACCTGATAAAGATGGCCGAATTCGATCGCCAACCTCAGTGGCATGATCGTTTTGATCTTCTTGCACTTGATGCCGCTCAAACGGAAAGAGTCCAACAGTGGAACCGTGAAATGCACGTGCTGTGTATGACTGGGCCATGGTGCGGCGACTGTGCTTTGCAGGGCGCTGCAATGCAACGTATTGTCGAAGCAAATCCATCTCATCTACATCTACGGTTTATTCCGCGGATTGATAAATTTGCTGAGCTTATTGTCGCGAATCCTATCAATGCTGGATTCCGTGTACCGATTACCTGGTTTATGTCTGAAGACTTCGAGCACGTTTCACGAATTGGAGATCGAACTCTTAGTCGATACCGATCAATCGCTCGAAAAACGCTAGGTGACGAAGCGAATGTTCTCGCATCTCCGCCTGAGAATCCAGTGCGAGCCGTCCTTGACGAGATACTCGACGAGTTTGAGCGCGTCGCCCTATTACTCGCACTGAGCCCGAGACTACGTAAAAAACACGGTGACTGAAACAAGCTCAGCCACCGTGCAGAGAAGGTCTTGGAGGCAATCGAATGCGTTTATTGCATATTGTCAATCATCCTATTGACCATCAGAACCTGGGCAGGCGTTCCAGCCGCCATGAGTAGGCCTGTCTTTTTATCGAAAGTCAATTCGGCTTCTCGACCATCATTGGAAACCATGGCGAGCCCATCTGCCATCGTTGCAAGAACGTCTTCGCTTGTAATCTGATCTGTCAGGATGGTGCGAAGTGACCAGACATTCCAATCTCTTCCGGCCCCGAGTCCAAGCTCGTTTGTTCGACGCACAAATTGATTGGTGTTTCTCCCGCGCGTCGTATGATCATGCAAGGCTATTTGGAATACCGGCTCACCCATTACATTACGAGTTTCATCATTCATAGCCATCACGTCGATCTTTTTGAGATCATTACCGGCTGGCGACAAACCGGTCAGCACCATCAAAGCGGATTGAACAGAAACATCATGCAACTTAATAGCTGGTAGCAGCAAGCTTCCAGCATCCGATTCCACTAAAACACTGAGCTTAGGATGCACTTCTTCGAGCGTACTGACATATTCCGAAACAGTCCCTCCAGCAAAAGAAACCGAGACAAGCTTGGCCGCAAATGGTGCGTTAAAGCCATTGGTCATTGCTGATTTCGACAACATCTCTTCAATCTGCGCACACTGGACCACGGGTCCCAGTACTGCTAGCTGTGCACGCTGCTTATCGAAAGCGATCGTGCCGCCGTCAATCACTTCATAGAGGTAGTCGCCAGCAGCCGAGGCTACTGCTGCATCAGCAAAGGAAAAGATTTTCACAATCAGTGCAGAGGGATTACTGCGATCAAGCTCACCAGCCGGCCCAATAACAGGAAAGCCTGCGTACCTTTCGATCAATGAGGCCGTATGACCGACAACAATGTCATCTGCCGTCTCAACAGTGCTAATGTCATTGGCAATAAAAGCCGTATAGATGGCTTCTAATGGGAGGCGAGAAACATCGCTTGAACCAAAGATCACAATGGGCTGAACCATACCACTGCCGCCAAAAGCAACGACACGCTTTCCAGTGAGCTCCGCCAAACGCGGCAACAAATCTGTAGCGGTCATATGCTCACGCATATCACCATTGTGCGTCGTCACTTCTTGCGCCGGCAGGGACTCTTGCTGACTTGTTCCGGCAAGAGTCATTGTGGAAAAAACAAATGCGCAGGACAGCGCCGCCACTTTAAGTTGCTTATTCAGTCTCATGCTGTTCTCCTTTGCTCGGCATCTGGGCCGATAACGGGGTATCAGAGTAAATACTCCTCGACTCCAGGAGACTCAACGTGTTACTGAGATGTTGATTTCATCTTTCTAAAAAAAAGATCGATTGAAGCGGCTTATGAGGGTGTCCAGCCCGCACCCTCGGGTGCGATGGACTTCCAACAGGCTTCCAACAATTTATCGAGGCCTTGATGCGTAGCGCCACTTATGACCAAGGGCGCCACATTCAAGTGTGCTTCCTCAACAAATTGCCTTGAAAGTAATTCGATCTCCTCTGGTGTGGCAAGATCTGATTTATTCAGTGCCACAATTTCAGGCTTGCAAGCAAGATCTGATGAGTGCTCTTCAAGCTCTGCACGAATCGTAAAGTAGTTCTGTAACGGATCACTACCGTCGATGGTCGCAACATCGATCACGTGTACGAGGGTGCTGGTGCGTTCAACATGCCTTAGAAAATCGTAGCCTAGGCCAGCCCCCTGAGCAGCACCTTTTATGAGCCCCG